>JALTEL010000678.1 GCA_027073945.1 Caldifarciminota bacterium
TCTCAGGAAATACAGCAGCAGGTGGAAACACTCTACATATCTCTGACTGGAACCAGCTTTAGTGAGAATTTTGAGCAGCCCATATCCGGTCAATGGTATATTCAAGGTAACTGGCACAGAACGAACAGAAAAAGCTTTGATGGAAACTATTCCATGTACGCGGGTATTGATTCATTTTACGAAAATAACGAGCATGACACTCTAATAACACCCTATTTTTATACAGGAGAACAAACTACTCTTTCTTTTGCTGCATACTATTCTGTAACCAATTACGGCTCGGACGGTCTTTATATTTATTATGATAACCATGGGACATGGCAAGTACTCGATTTTTTGGGCTCGGGCGGAGCACTGACAAGTAAGTCCTTTGAAATCGCATGGAACGAATTTGAATACCCATTAAAAGGACTCGGAATAGGTGATTCTACACGGATAAAATTTGTATTCTCATCGGATTCATCGGACACGGCAGAAGGCGCTTACATAGATGACTTGGGAATAATATCTTCCCTTATAACTTCAGACAATACAGAGCATATGCCTTATATAAACAGGGCACATTTTTCAATATTCCCTGTTCCAGCTTCTCGTGAATTACATATTCTGCTTGAACATTTCACAGGAGAGAGTGTCATAGAGCTATTCGATACTCAAGGAAGACTCATTGACCTTATCAGAGACAAAAATGCCAGTAGTCCAACGAAATGCATAGTATACAATACAAAAAATTTAAGCAAAGGAATATATTTCCTTGTCTTGAAAAACAAAGGTAATACTTATTTTAAAAAGGTGGTGATTGTAAAATGAGAACATTAAGAATACAAAAGCCAAAGGGAACAAGAGACATTGTCCCCGAGGAATATGCACTGAGAGAAAAAATTCTTGAAAGAGCCATCAAAACCATAAGAGCATACGGATATAAATTTCTGCTAACTCCTACATTTGAAAAAACAGAACTATTCGTAAGATCCATTGGAGAATCCACCGACATTGTGGAGAAAGAGATGTACACCTTTCAGGATAAAAGGGGCCGCAGTTTAACACTAAGGCCCGAAGGAACCGCACCAATAATTCGTGCATTTCTTGAAGATAAGATAATGCCGCCAGCAAAACTTGCTTATGTCATGAATATGTTCAGGGCTGAACGCCCACAAAAAGGCAGGTACAGAGAATTCTGGCAGGTTGGAATAGAGGCGATAGGAATGAAAGACCCTCTTATTGACGCAGAAGTCATTGAGATGTCACATACTGTAATGAGGGAAGTTGGTGTAAAAAAGCCTGTGGTGCTGCTGAATTCAATAGGCTCTCTTGACGAGAGAGAAGCTTACAAAGATGCCCTGCTTGACTTCATAGAAGAACGTGAACAGGACGGAGTACTTCAACTCTGTGATGATTGTCAGAGAAGGAAAAGAAAAAACCCTCTCAGGATATTGGACTGCAAAGTGGACGGGCCGAAATTACGAGAAGCCCCTACACTCAAAGAATTTCTATCTCCAGAATCTTTAAAATACTTTGAGGAAGTGGAATCTTATCTAAATAAATGGAAGGTGCCATATAGAGAGGCGCCTCAGCTTGTCAGAGGACTCGACTACTACAACCATACGGCATTTGAAATCACCTCCGATGAAATAGGCGTGGAAGATACCTTATTGGGAGGTGGCAGATATGATTCTCTTGTAGAAGACCTTGGGGGGCCTGCCACACCTGCTATAGGATGGGCATTCGGACTTGAGAGAATTATATCATACTTTTATCATATACCAAGATTAAAAGGCCCTTTTTACTTTGTTGCAACCGTTAACGAATTTTCCAAAGGCTATGCAATAGGACTTCTAAAAAAGATAAGAGATTGGAAAATCCCTTCAGATATGACTTATGAACCAAAAAGTTTAAAAGCCCAACTCAAGATTGCGGATAGATTGAATGCCGTAAAAGCCGTTATAATAGGAGAGGATGAAATAAAGAAAGGAAAGGTAAGAGTTAGAGATTTTGAACAGGGTGGTGAGATTCTCGTTCCTGAAGAACAATTAGTACAGATATATGAGGAAGAAATGGAAAAAGAGAGACAAATAGAGGAGCAACAAAATCCATAAGTCTCATAATAAGCTATAAATATGTACTCTTGTGCCATATTTGTAAAATTTTGTATATTTAGATAAAACAAGGAGGAACTAATGGAAGAGAAAATAGGGCTTATCACAGGAGGAAGTAGAGGTATTGGCAGAGCAATAGCTGAGAAATTCGCATCAAAAGGCATAGTTCCTTTCATTGTTTCCAATGAAGATACAATAGGGGATGTAGCCAGGGAAATAGAAGACCAATACAATGTAAAAACACTTTACCATATAGTGCATATTGAGGATGAAAATTCAATGAATGAGCTTAGCGCATATATAAAAAGCAATGTGAACAGGATTGATTTCCTCATTAACAATGCCGGCATAACAAAGGACAAACTCTTTATGAGAATGAAGAAAAGTGATTGGGAAATAGTCCTGAAAATAAATCTTGAAGGCGTATTCTCTATGACTTCAATGGTGCTTCCTTTTATGCTCAAACAAAAAAGCGGAGTTATAGTTAACACTGCATCCGTTGTGGGAATAACAGGAAATCCCGGGCAAACAAATTATGCAGCTTCAAAAAGTGGTATTATTGCCTTTACCAAATCACTGGCAAAAGAAGTCGGGCCAAGAAATATACGAGTACTTGCAATAGCCCCCGGATTCATAGAGACCCCAATGACTTCCAGACTTAAAGAAGAAGTGAAATCCGATTATCTGAGCAGAATAGCACTGCGGCGCTTTGGAAAACCGCAGGACGTAGCCAATCTGGTATATTTTTTAGTATCCGATGAGGCATCTTACCTTACAGGTCAGGTATTCGTTATTGACGGAGGTATGATATAAACAAATGCTCGCCTTTAATTCACTTAGCTTGAAAATACATAACAGTTGCAGTATCTTTTAATATGGAAGACAAGGAGGAAAATGAAAAACTCAGGTATATCCAAAAGGGCATCTGATATCGGACCGTCTCCTATAAGAAAGTTGCTGCCATACGCAGAGAATGCAAAGGAAAAGGGCATTAAAGTATATCACATAAATATAGGGCAGCCAGATATCCCCACTCCGGATATCATACTTGATGCTATGAGAGGGTTTGACAACCCTGTCCTTCCGTATGGACCTTCACAGGGACTTTTGTCCCTGAGAGTGGCAGTAGCACAATATTTCAAGAGATTTGGAGTTTCTTTAAAAGAGGATGAAGTGTTTGTAACATCAGGTGGGTCTGAAGCCATATATTTTTCTTTCATGGTTTTGCTGAATCCGGGAGACGAGGTGCTAATTCCAGAGCCCTACTACACTAATTATAACGGATTTGCGAATATGGCGGGCGTGGAAATAGTACCAATACCAACGAAAGCAGAACAGGGGTTCCACCTTCCCGATAAAGATATAATTGAAGGGCTTGTAACACCAAAAACAAAAGCAATACTGATTTGCAGTCCCAATAATCCAACAGGTGTAATATATGATGAAAATGAAATAAATGCAGTGCTAAAATTGTCTGAAGAGCATAATCTGTATATACTGTCTGATGAGGTTTACAGAGAGTTTATATTCAACGACCAAAAGCCATTTACAGCACTATCCCTTGATACTGACAGGGTAATTGTCCTTGATAGCATATCAAAAAGATTCAGTGCATGCGGTGCAAGAATAGGTTTTATCATTACAAAAAACAAGGCTGTGCTTGAAAATACATTGAAATACGGCCAGGCTCGTTTATGTCCCCCCACAATTGAGCAATATGGCGCAAAAGCAGGATTCGAGCATATAGATGAATTCCTGTCTCAAATGATTGAGGAGTATAAAAAAAGGCGCAATGCAGTATTTTCCGTGCTTAACGAAACAAAATTCGCATTCGCAGTGAAACCCAACGGAGCTTTTTACACTGTGCTAAAACTCCCTGTAAAAGATGCCGACCAATTTGCCAGATGGCTTCTGACTTCATTTAATGTCAGGGGAGAAACAGTTATGATTGCACCTGCCGCCGCTTTCTACAGAACAAAAGGTGCAGGAGAGAATGAGGCGAGAATCGCCTATGTACTGGAATCAGAAAAAATGCGACAAGCGATGTTTGTGCTTAATGAGGGTTTACAGCAGTATAAAAGAGAAGTGGAGCAATAAAGAATTAAGATTTATTTTCATAAATTTTAATAATTTCATCATATTTATTAATAAATGCCTTTACCACTTGCGGGTCAAAATGTTTACCTTTTTGCTGGACAATAAAAGAATATGCTTGTTGTGGAGGCCATGGAGACTTATACGGTCTTTTTGAAACAAGAGCATCAAATACATCTGCAACAGCGGTAATTCTGGCTTCAAGTGGTATTTTCTCTCCAGCAAGACCTTCTGGATAGCCTTCACCATCCCATTTTTCGTGGTGATACAGAGCTATTCTACGCGCATATTTAAGGAGTTTATAATCGGGATGCGTTAAAATTTTCCCACCTATTGTTGTATGAGTTTTCATAATTTCAAATTCCTGAGGGGTCAATCTTGCAGGTTTAAGTAATATATTATCTGGAATAGCGACTTTCCCAATATCGTGCATAGGGCTCGCATACAGAATAATGTCGCACAGCTCCTTACTGAGCCCGAGTCCTCTGGCGATAAAATAGGAGACCTTGGACATTCTTTTTATATGGTCTCCTGTTTCTTTATCCTTAAACTCAGCTACAATTGACAGTCTGTATATTGTATCCAATTGGGAGCTCTTCAGCTCTTCAAGTAAAAGCCCGTTTGCCAATGAGGTCGCAGCCTGAGAAGCCATTGCCCTGACAAGACGAAGATAATCTTCGGTAAACATTTCAGAAGGTACGTTTACAAGTTGCAGTACACCTATAACAGCACCCTGTGGATCACTGAGGGGAATGGCAATAATGGACTTCGTCTTATAGCCGGTTTTTCTATCAAGTGTGTCATCATATTGTATGTTAAGAGCTTTAAGCTCCTCCATATTTTTTATAACAAGAATAGAACCTGATGTCGCAGTGTATCCCGCAACACTTTCTTTATTGATGGGGTATTTTTGCAGTTTAACAATGGAACGTAATTTGGGAGCACCTAATTTTCTTTTTAAAACCGGATTTTTGAATACGACAAATTCAAGTGTGTTGTGCTTTACTATATAGAGTGATGCACCTTCTGCTTTTGTAATAACAATTGCATTATCCACAATCTCAGACAAAAGCTTCTGCAGGTCTCTCTCTGATGAAAGTAATATGCCAATATTTATCAGTTTTTGTAAAATTTGCTCTCTGTTTTCCATCTCTACCTCATTATAAGACATATTATACGTTTTAGCAAGAAGATACGTGTTTATCATTATTTCTGGTCCAATGCACAAAATTCACAATGATATTTTTACAAAGGTACAGTTGCTTGAAGCTTCATGTATAAGGATTTAAAATATATATATTACATTAAAGGAGGCTTTAGATATGGAATTATTATTCACAGGTCAAAGCGAGGCTGTTGTTAAAAAAAATGTTGATGTTGCCATTATAGGAGCAGGACCTGCCGGCTTAACCGCAGGCATCTATGCTGCACGCTCAGGGCTTTCTTCCGTAATTATTGATAAAAACATTGCAGGCGGACTGGCTGCTGAAGCTCCGTTTGTGGAGAATTATCCACCATTTAAGGGTATAAAAGGCGAGGAACTCCTGAAGAAGATGAAAGAACACGCACAGGAATATACTGACATTCTGGAGATGAATCCTGTAAAAAGTATAGAGATGAGCAATGGCGCTTTCCATATTGATGCAGAGCACGCTGAAATTGAATCACGGACTGTGATTTTTGCAACTGGCACAACGCATAAATTCCTGCAGGTAAAAGGAGAAAAAGAGCTATATGGCCGAGGAATCTCTTACTGTGTAACCTGTGATGGATATTTTTACAAAGGTAAGAAAGTAGTCGTTATAGGAGGGGGAAACTCCGGGGCTGTCGCTGCACTTTCTCTTTTTGATATTGATGCAGATGTCACAGTCTTAGAATATATGGACAGATGGATGTGCGAAGAAGCATATAAAAACAAGATAATGGACAAAGGCATACCTTATATAACAGGAGCTCAGGTTGTGGAAATTGCAGGTGATAAAAACGTAAATGCAGTGAAATACATCGATAGAAAAAGCGGAGAAGCGAAATCGTTAGAAACTGACGGCGTATTTATTTACGTGGGATTAATCCCTTTGTCCGAGCTTGCAAAAAATATCGGCATTGCACTTGACAAAAGAGGCTATATAGCAACAGATGGTGACCAGAGAACCAATGTCAGATATGTTTATGCTGCAGGTGATATTACAGGAGGTGTGGCACAGATAATCGTCGCAGCTTCTGAAGGCGCTACAGCAGCTCTATCCGCCTATGAAGATTTAAAAATAAAAGGCTAATTTATGTCAGACAGATATAACGTAATTATTACCTCCAGTAAAACCAATTATGTTAAAAAAATCAGTATACCCTCGTACTTACTGTATCTGACTGCCATTTTCACGGGACTTTTAACAGTATTTTTAGTGGTCATTGTTCTTTTATACGGGCGTGTATATCTCAGAGCTTTAAAGGCCAATAGACTTGAGGCAGAGAATAGAATATTGAAAAAGCAAAATGCCATGGTGGTGGAGCTTGCCCGAAAGGTTAACAAGCTTGAGACTTTGCGTGCTCAGCTTTACACGATGCTGGGTTATGATAAAGCTCCCAAAATCACACCATTTACACAAAATACCACTTTAATGGATACAAGTATAGAGGCGCCCGAAAGTAACCAAAAAACGGAAAAATACAGGTTCTCAAAAGCAATGGCTTACTATCTCATAACAACTTTAAAGAATGATTCTATCACCCCTGAGGGTTTTCCTGTAAAGGGGATAATTACAAGAGGATTTAGTTACATGCATAAGGCCATTGATATAGGTGTCCCCACAGGAACATATGTCCATGTCACAGCTTTTGGTACTGTGGACAGTATTTACAATGACACAAGACTGGGAAAGACAGTTATAATAAAGCATGGTGATAATTTTAAAACCCTTTACGGACATCTTGGCAAAGTATATGTTTATCCGGGGAAAAGCGTTGCAAAGGGAGACGTTATTGGAACAGTGGGTCTGACAGGTTTTACAACCGGCCCTCATCTTCATTATGCTATTTTTCTGCATAATCATCCGGTTGATCCAATGCAATATTGCGTTCGCCAATGAATGCATTTAAAATAAGAGCACCTAATATAGATAATATATGTGTGAGAGATGGGATATTTACAAAATGTACGGGAAAAGAAAATATTGTAGAATTTAAAGCTAAAATTATCCCGGCCTTTTCAGATACACATACACACCTTTCGGAATATGGACTCAGCCTGTCATTCCCTCAAATTTCCGGTATAAACAGGAGGGCAGATGTTGCAGATTTTGTAAACGCATTCATACAAAAAACCCAGAGAGAGTTTTATATATTCACAGATTTTGATGAGAGCGAATGGGATAAGAAAAAGTGGTTTACCAGAGAAGAGCTGGACAAAATAGAGTCGGACAGACCCGTTATACTGCGCAGGGTTTGCGGACATGTTGCACTTCTGAATTCCGCTGCAATAGATTACTTTAGGAAAAAAGGTATAGAAACATCAGATAGCCCTGCCTATGAGACAATACCTCTCAATATTCTGTCATATTTCAATTTTAAAATAGAAGATTATAAGGATGCTATTTTAAAAGCTCAGAAATTATACCTTTCTTTAGGCGTGTCTTCCATATGCGAATTTGCCAAGTCCCAAACTGTTTTTGAAGCCTATAAAAGCCTTGAACAGGAGGGAAAATTAAAGCTTAAAGTCTTTATTTCTTTTTACTATAATAATTTTGAGTTAATGCAGCAGGCGGGCATGAAAACGTATGAAGGTGGTGAAAAAGTTCACATAGGTGCACTTAAATTATTTTTAGATGGTTCAATAGGTGCTGAAACAGCGGCATTCAACGAACATTACAAAAGCGGGAAAATCGCACACACCTTTTACACTCAAAATGAACTTGCTTCCATAATTAAGGAGGCAGATGCACAAGGCATACAACTGGCCATGCACGCCATAGGTACCTCAGCCATAAAGCTTGCCTTATCATCTATTCCGCTAAATTTAAACATTCCACCAAGAATTGAGCACTTTGAATTCCCTGATCATGAAAGCATCAAAATGGCAGGTGAAAAATCCGTTCTCATATCAATGCAACCCAATTTTGTAAGAAGATGGTTTAGTATGTACAAATCGAGGCTGAGCTCGGATGTTTTAAAGCGATGTAATCCATTTAGAACTCTTTTTGATAGGGGACTAAAGCTCAGCTTCGGCTCCGATGCCATGCCCCCGGGTCCTCTTTACGGTATTAAAGGGGCTACAAATCATCCTCTGGATAAAGAAAGACTAACAGAAAAAGAGGCACTGAAACTGTATACAGAGGCAGGAGAGCATTTCACAGGTTTTAAAACAGGGAAACTTGCTCCGGGATATTCCGCGGATTTTATAGCTCTCGCCGAATTCAACGGAAGTAAGTACCCTAAATCCCTTTTCATAGACGGACAAAAAATATTTTGATCGAAGGCATAGTTCTTAAATATTTTGAGATCATAAGTGAGGACAGTAGTGGGTATGTAGGATTCTTCAGAGGGAATCCACATGAAGATGCAAGACGTCTTCAGAATGAACTCGCCATGCATAGTATTTACGCTAACATTCATAATATTGGAGATGCTTACAGAATAACTCTTTTTAAAGGGGAAAATGAAAAAAACAGCGCAAACATCAATATTATTCTGTTTATTGCAACAATATTCACAACACTTATGGCAGGCAGTTTTAATGTGGGCAAGAATCCTTTTTCCAACCCGCTTAATCTCATTTATGGATGGCCATTTTCTCTGTCATTACTGCTTATACTTGGCATCCATGAAATGGGACATTTCCTTGCTTCTAAATACTATCATATCAAGGCTACACTGCCCTACTTTTTGCCAATTCCACATCCCCTTATTGGAACAATGGGGGCATTTATAAAAATAAAGTCACCAATAACGCACAAGGATGCCCTTGTCAGAATAGGTGCTATGGGACCAATAGCAGGTTTTATCGTAGCAGTCCCTGTCACAATCATAGGGCTTCTTCTCTCTCATCCAGTTCCGGCCGCGCATCAGGAAGGATTAAGGCTTGGCAATTCAATACTCTTTGCAATATTGACCAAAATTGTAACGGGAACATTGCCAGCAAATGTTGATATCAGACTTCACCCTGTTGCTTTTGCCGGATGGCTGGGTTTGTTTGTTACATCTTTAAATCTTTTACCAGTCGGGCAGCTTGATGGCGGACATATCATATACGGATTATTTGAAAAACATTCAAAGTCTATTGCTAAGATATTTTTTTTGGTCTTAATCCCTCTGGGACTCTTATGGCCCGGATGGTGGTTCTGGGCATTTTTACTTCTCTTACTGGGAATAAACCATCCACCTATATTAAACAGTGTGACACCTCTGAACAAAGGGAGCAAGTTTATAGGTTATACTGCAATAATCATTTTCATTCTGACATTTATGCCGGCCCCATTCAGGGTATGATGTGTGTGCCTGCCTGGTCAATCAGGCACTGGGAAGCTTTTTCTATAGACGTAATAAAAACACCCTTGCCTCCGTTTTCAAGAAACTCAATGGCAGATTCGATTTTAGGCCCCATACTTCCGGGAGCAAAATGGCCTTGCTCCATGTAAGTCTTGATTTCGGAAACCGAAACCTTCCGCAAAGCTGCTTGATTCGCCTTTCCAAAATTGATAAAGACATTTTCAACTTCAGTCAATATCATAAGATAATCCGCAGAGATCTCTTTTGCAAGTAAAGCCGATGCCCTATCTTTATCAATAACGGCCTTTTCTCCTCTTATAGTGCCATCTCTTTCTATGGATACCGGAATGCCTCCGCCTCCTGTTGCAACAACTACAATATCCTGCCCAATCATATTTCTTATGACTCCAGCTTCAATTGTCCTGACAGGAATAGGCGAAGCAACAACCATGCGCAGACCTCTTCCCGCATCATCTTTTATCGTCCAACCAAACTTCTCCCGTAAGGCTTTTGCTTCATCGGCATTTAAAAAATGGCCAATTGGTTTCGTAGGATGTTGAAATGCAGGGTCATCTTTTTTAACAATTACCTCAGTAACAAGTGCAACAACTTCTTTTTGAATACCCTGTTTGAGAAATTCATTGCGAAGGGAAGATACTATCACATAACCTATCCAGCCCTGAGTTTCGGCATTTAACGCATCCAACGGATAAGGCTTAAAAGTTTTCCTTGAAAATATGTTCCTGTAGAATTCTATGCCAACCTGAGGTCCGTTTCCATGGGTTATTACGACTCTGTATCCATTTTTAAACAAGGGGATAAGATTCTCCATACATTTTTTTGCATTGTTAAGTTGATTTTCAAAAGTTAAAGGCTCTCCTTTTTTTCGCAGTGCATTACCACCAAGTGCTACAACAATAGTATTTTTCATCTTCTCCTCCTTTCCAGAGCGCATACAGCAACTGCATAATCTCTCTCATGGCTTATGCTTAACGTGCATCCAAATTGCTCCGCTACATGTGTGGGGAGACAATAATAAGGCTTACCATTCGTATTAGCAAGCACTTCTATTGCTTTAATTGGCAGGTACTCACTGTAAACATCCGAAATTGCTTTGAATAAAGCCTCTTTTGCGGCAAATCTTCCTGCAAGACATTCTGCAACATTTTTTCTGGTTAAACAATAATTTAATTCTCTTCTCGTATAGATACGGGAAGTAAACCTGCTGTTGTATTGCTCAAAAATACGCGCTATTCTCTCTATACGGACTATATCAACCCCAAGCTGCATGTTCAGAAGCTATAGTCTATAATTAATTGCGTGGAGTATATATTATCCGGACTTACAAAACCTCTGTAAACCGGCAGCCCATTTGAAGTTTTTATCTCATGACCAAAAAGACCCGTATGGGGAGTATCTTCATCCTTGGTTTTAAGTTTTAATCTTATTCCAAGTGTTGGCGTCAGTCTCTCAACCAGAGTGAGATAAAACTTGTCTCCATTTCCATTGAGAAAATCTATGCCTGTATCATCAAAATTCCACTGCGACATACCATTTGTCGTCCAGGTCGAGACTCCTGCATTGATTGTGAACTGGTTGTTAAATCTGTATCGCATTGTGACAAGAAATGCACTACCATATATAAGAGATTCCCTGAAATTTGTTTTCGGTGTTAATTCCACTTCACCGTATTTATATTCAACACCCACTGATGTACCCCTTCCAAGCATTACAAAACTGTTAATGGTAGTTTCTTTTGTATTTGAGACGGATACGCCGAGATATCTGTTTGTTTTTCTCTGCTGAACCTTTTGCTTTAATCTTATCCTGAAAGCATACACGGGTCTGGCCTCAACTGTTCCCTGAAAACGCCAATTCCATAATCTGCTCGCTTTATTTTGCCATACATCTATGTATGCAAATGGGAACAAAAATTGTCTCGCAGGCTGATACCTTGTTGCAATGTAAACTCCTTTCTCTGGTTTTGGTATTGGAAGATCCGCAAGGTTTGAAGCAAGAGGTTCTATATCCCTGTATGATTTTTCAATCGGTGTATATTCAAATCTGTTATCTTCTTTAAACGGTCTTGCATAAGGATTTTCATAATTCACATCATAATTTCTTACAAGCACATCAAAATAATACGTGGGCTGTTGAATTCTCGCTTTTATTGCATAGGCCTTTCCTGCTTTCTGTTGCCTGGCATATTCAAATTCCAAAGATATCGGACGTTTAAAAGTTCTCCCTGATAATGCGTAAAAAAGCTTATCTCCCGTGCCCCAGTGGAAAGAAAGGTCATTAAAAGATTCTCTGTCAAGAGGAATATCCATCTGAGAGAAATCAGCCGTCAGAGCATCATTAAATACCTTCATAACTCCGAAACCAAGTTGCGTCCCAAACGGCAGAGGCGCTGGCATATCAATCTTTGTGCCCATACCTACCACATTTTCTTTGAATTGATTTTGAAAGGTGGAGGGGACATATGAACTTGTGTAATAAAATAGAGGCTTTCCATCAATCCCTAAAAGTGCGTCTTTCCTTGTTGAGGAAAAGAACTGGTACAGATTAAAATTCCTGTATTTTTCCCATCCGCAAGCTCCGAAAAAGTTAAACTCCCTGTTGGATGTGACATCTCCATACATACCCGTTTTATCCATATACCTGTCTCTTGCTTCATCAGTATTATCAACAAGAAGACCAAGGTCAAGTGAAAAATGATAATATCCCAAAATTAATTTTTTGATGTATGAATAATTTTCCACCCCAGCATAGAATTTCGCACGCTGTTTTTTCAAAAAATACGGTGAATGGTCAAATAAAAATCCCGATTTTAGCTTTCCCCACAGCACAAAGTGGCTTTTAACCTTTATATAAGGCTCAGGATGCAACTTCTCCGATTCCTGTCGTTCTGAATTCAATCTCTGAGCAAGGTCATTTATACTCTGTGCAGACCAACCTGCATCCTGCAGATTTTGCCACATATTGCTGGATGTATCCCTTGTCTCAAGCTCTGATATTCTGTCTTTTATATCACTCAACTCTTCTGCAAAAAGTTCAGAGTAATATCCCTGCTTTATGTTAACCATGCCGATAACAGGTCTGGGCCTTCTATTCCAATAAATAACAAATGGCCTCATATTCCTGTAACCATAATAGGACAGCCCCGGGGTTCTCTTCAAGTGACTCGGCCTTCTAAATCCTGTCATATGTGCATATTTCACAGTTTGAATAGCATCTTGCAATGACACCCCATAAAGGGAATAGAGTTCATCTATATCTGCTTTATTAACATTTATCGGGTTTGCAAGAAAAGAAAGCCATTCATCAAATGCTGCCTCTCTCGGACTTTCCTCACTTGCAGCACGCTCTCTGACTCTTGTTGCATAATATGCAAACCTGAAAGGATTTCTGGGTTGTTTTACCATTATCAGCGGCTTTATTGCTGCAAAATCTTTTGGAGTTATTACCTTGATATTCATGATATCATAAATGGAATGCAACGGACCTCTATTCTGTATATAGTTGTAAATGGCTGCTTGCTTTTCTTTTGTCAGCGGTAGTGTTGAAAGCTCCTTTAAACTGGCTCTGTTAATATCTATAATTCCTGTTGAAAGTATGAGAAAAACTATTAAGGAGTTCAATTCTTACCTCCTGTATATAATTCCAACAGAATGAGAAAGCGGCAGATGTTCATCGTAAGAGAGAGCATAGATGACTTTTATGTTACGATAGTTAACCGTGAAACCCGTATTAAACTTGTGCAAATCACCTTCTTTTAAAATCCCGCCTCTTATAAGGAAAATATCCTTTACAATATTGACTTCTTCTCCGAGGGATATGGAGAGCTGCCTTGCCTTAGCCGACGTGAGAGAAAAATACGTCCTTGCAACATCGGACGGAGCAAATCCAACCCCAAAGGATACGTATGAAGGAATGGGGTCTCCCCTTAATGTGGAAGCCGTACTGTTAACCCACAATGCGGCTACAGACCAATATCTGTAGAATTCGCCCCTAAATCCAAGGTCAATTGAAGGGGATAATGAAGTACCATACCTTGGGTCCTGCCATTTATACAGCTTTAAACCTACTCCATAGCTGAGCATATCATTCAATTTATTACCAAATGACAGCGCGTATCTTCCTTCGCCAAAGCCACCTGAATACGTCCCCGATAGTTTAGCCCGTCTTTCCACAATAGAGAGCCCGAATCTTTTGTAAGTTAGACCGAGTCCCATTGTTTTAAGCCCATCAATACCCGAATATTCGGACTTGAAGAAAAATTCGCTGCTTATTCCCGTATTATCCGCGATGCCAGCAGGATTGAAAAAGGCCGCTTGTATGCCCTTACCTGTTGCCACATTTGAAAAACAGGTGCCAAGTATTGTCGGCTCTTCATTCTGTACCTCAAACATGGCAAGCGCACTGCCCGCAAATATCAACAATAAGAAAAGATACCTTTTCATTTCGTTACCTCCAACATTTTTTTATACCATTCTTTATACAGAGGAAAAGCAGATGTTAATTCCTTAACCTCTTTCCTTGTTTTTTCAATAATTTCGTTGCTATCAGGGTCCCTCAAAACATTAGCAATTAACTTTCCTATTTTTTTCATCTCATTTTCCTTCATTCCCCTTGTCGTAAGTGCAGGGGTTCCAAGCCTTATACCACTTGCAATGTTCGGTTTCATGGGGTCAAACGGTATTGTATTTTTATTGACTGTTATACCTGCTTTCTCCAGAGCATTTTCAGCCACATCACCAGTGATGTTAAACGGTCTCAAATCTACAAGCATTAAATGATTATCGGTTCCTCCAGCCACAAGTCTCAAACCCTCTTCTTTCAAGGTCTCTGCCAGAGCCTTTGAATTTCTGACAATTTGAGCAGCGTATTTTTTAAAATCATCCGACAAAGCTTCCTTAAAACACACAGCTTTTGCAGCAATTACATGCATAAGCG
>JALTEL010000679.1 GCA_027073945.1 Caldifarciminota bacterium
GTTGAATAGATAAAAGAAAGCAAAGGAGAGTGTTATGAATTGTGCGACAAAGGTACTGATAATTTTATTTTTAGTACTGAATTTAAGTATATTTGGTTTTGCATCTAACAACAATCATTTTTTCAAAAATCAGTCTCAGCAAAAGGAAATAGTTGCTACTCTGGTGAGTCAAAATAAAATAGACGAAGAACCTCTACTTATAAATGGTGTGGTTGTTAAAAAAAGTAAGGACAAGAGTGTCTGCCTGATAAGAATCGTTAGCGAAACATACAAGGGTCGCCTGCTTGTGATTAAAGGATATATAGATGTTAATGAAGGCAAAAAAATAGAAGGATATCTCTACAAAGACAAGTTTGCTCTTTTCACAAAAGGGGGCTGAAATGAGAAAATTAAAAATTACGATAATAGTACTGCTGTTTTTTCTCTTTTCCAATTCAGCTTTTTCCTGCAATCCCTACTATTCCGTGCCGCCATTTATACAAGCCAATCTTCCATCAAATATTATGCTTGTCCTGGATTACTCAGGCAGTATGGGATGGAAAGCTTATAATGATACATATGATAGCAGTAAATCTTATTATGGTTATTTTGATAAAGATAGTAATTATAGCAAGGATAGTAATGATGTATATTACAAAAACAGTAGCGGTATTTATTCGGGTAACAAGTTAAATCATGACATAATGACAAGGATCGATATCTTGAGATGGATTTTGACTGGAGGTAAAATATTGGGAGGTTGTACAGATACAAATTCTTGCAGAATATATAAAAATAAAAATTCTTGTGAGGCAAATTCTTTGTGTATGTGGAAAAAATGGTGGATTTGGAGTTGGTGCTCCAATAAAAATCACTGTAATTCACTAAACGCCCAGGATTGTTCAAGCAACGAATTATGCATGTCCGGAGAAGATGTATTAGAAACTTCTGATGGAACCAGGATTAAAAAGGAAGACGTATCGTCATATAACACCAATACTGGAGATGTGGAAGGCATACTTCAAGAAATCAGAAGAAGAAATCAAAGACCGAGAATTGGAGCTACTTTTTATAATGGCTCTGTTTTTGATAGAGTAGGTCTTTCCTATGAATATGTTAATCTGATAAATAAAATTAATGATACATCTCCAGGCGGTTGGACTGCTACAGGCCCTGCCTTGGAAGATGTTGAGAGCTTATATGATAGAAATAGCACCACTATTAGCAAATATGATAATATTGATCCTTATGAGTTTGGAGGAGATACTGTCCACTGCGCACAAAATTTTGTTATTTTGATGTCTGACGGTGAGTGGAATAAACCAGATCAAACAACAAATAGCGATCCTATAAGACCAACAAACTCAATGTGGCTGGGCGGGAATGCTGATTTAGTGTCTAATTTACAGGGAAATCAGAATGTGAAAACCTATTCTGTTGCCATGTTTTTGAATTCTGTTAATGGAAAAAATGCACTTAAATGGACAGCTGTCTATGGAAACTATAACGATTCAAATGGCGATGATCACCCATGCAATCAAACGAGTTATCCAAATACAAGTTTAACAACATCGGAAAATCTTGAAAATCACTGCAGCAGTGATGAAGTCAAAAAAAATGGTGATGGTACAGGTCCTTATGGATATTTTGAAGGGGATAATCCGGAAAAACTAAAGAGTGCAATCACTGGTGTTTTCTCTGATATCCTTAAACAGACATCTGCCGGTTCTTCTGTTTCCGTTTTGGCTAAAAAGGTTAAAGTTGGCTCACTTTTAAATCAAGCTGTTTTTTATGCTGAAAAAGATCTGGGCAATAATAACACCGCACTTCATTGGGTAGGACAGCTCTTTACATATTGGTTCTATAATAATAAAGGTGTTCAAAACATAAGAGAGGATACCATTAAAAATCATATACTGGATGTCTGCACCGATGGAAACCCCGGGGGCGATAACATACTGAAATTTAATGTTGACAATAGCACAGGCATGCTAAAGATAAAGAAATACAGCAGCTACGATAACGGAAGTATCTATATCGACAATATAACATCTCCGAGTACGGCAGCAAGCTTGGACGATTTAAAAAATCTGTGGGAAGCAGGAAAAAAACTGGCAACGACATCTCCTGATGATAGAACAATCTATACTGTTGATAACAACACGCTTGTTGATTTTGATGTTAGTCATGAGAATGAATTTAAAAGATACCTTGGAAGTGATAACTATACCGATTCATCTACACCATTTCCTAATAATATCAGCATTGATAATATGATAAACTATATACGCGGTCTTGATTGTTCAGGGGCAAGAAATAGAAGCTATAATGATAACGGCACTCAAAAAACCTGGAAATTGGGTGATATAATATATTCTTCGCCAAAGATTGTAAGATACGACAATTATGCCATGGTCTATGTCGGTGCAAATGACGGGATGCTTCATGCGTTTAGACTGGGTTATCTATCCAATAGCAATTTGGAACAATATCAAGAATCTCAGTTGTGCAACGGTAAAGGCGACTGCGACATCGACGAACTCGGGCAGGAGGAGTGGGCATTTATTCCAAAAGATGTTTTGCCTTATCTGAGATATCTGGCCGACCCGAATTATTGCCATATGTATACCGTAGATCTGTCGCCCTATATGATCTACGAAATAAAAAATTTCAAGGTTGATAAAAAGATACTGATAGGCGGAATGAGAACGGGTGGCGGCGTCACGGGATGCACAGCGGCTGATGGATGTATAAATCCACCGAGCGATACATGTCAGACAGCAGATTATAATAGTGATAATGGCAGCTGCGTAGGCAGGTCATCCTACTTTGCTCTTGATATTACAGATCCAACCAAACCTAAGTTTTTATGGGAATTCAATGAACCTCATCTGGGTTTTGCATATTCAGGTCCTGGTATAATCAAGCGAAACGGTATCTATTATGTTGTATTTCTGTCGGGGCCGACAAACTACAACGGTGAATCCAATCAGGATCTGCATCTTTATATCCTAAAGTTGAATTCTGAATTTAAAATAGATGAAGTATACGATGAGACAGGTAAATTAGGCAATCAGAATAACGCATTCGGTGCAAGGATTATGAATGACGGTATAGACAGGGATAACGATGGAAACACCGATATAATGTTTTTCGGCATGACACAATTAAACGGAAGTGCATGGCAGGGTAACGTGTTTGCAATAAGGCCAACTGACGATGAAGATCCGGATAACTGGGACTATATGAAGGTGTTTAATCAGGGAACAAGCGCAATAACATCGAGTATAGAATATATGAAGTGTTTTGATCATGATTATATATACTTTGGAACAGGAAGATGGTTTTTTAAAACGGACGATCCCGGGCAGAATAGTAATGACAAAGAGTCCCTTTTCGGCGTTATGATAGATGGGTGCTTCAGCGGGAATTGCAATGTTAATCAGGCAAAAAATACTACTGAATCGTGCAGTGAATTGGATGGCGCTCAAAGTGTCTGGGCATACAAGATAGATTTAGATCCAAAATCAGGTGATTACTTCAAAGAAAGACTGATATCCAATCCGCTTGTTGACCCGTACGATAATCTTGTCTTTTTTGCTACAAGCGAACCCTCTTCCGATATTTGTTCTTTTGGTGGAAGGTCAAGGATGTGGGGCTTAAACTGTGCAAGCGGTTTAAGTATGTTTGAAAGTTGCCCGGATGGAAGCTATCAGTCCAATATATTGCCAAATACCGTATATATGCAGTTATCGGTGGGCAATATAGTTCAGGTTGACAAGGAATCTTTTAATGGCGGACCAACAACTCAATTTGGTCCTGGCATTACTCCAGAAACATCACCTATTCTGCCTCCGTCATATACCGGCTTGATGCCTTCAATACTATTGTGGTTAGAAAAATGATGAATAAAAAAGGCGTAACTTTAATAGAAATGCTTGTGGTTATAGCCATACTGTCCATTATAGCTATTATTTCTGTGCCTCAATACAATAAATGGCAGAGAAAGTACTCCATAGAAGACGACACAAAAACAATATACGTGATAATTCAAAAAGAGAGAACAAAGGCTTTTACGCAAAAAATAAGTGTCGATATTATAATAAATGGCAAAAATGTAACTATAAAAGAGAATGGTGCAGCAGTTGAATCGATCACCTTAAAGAATAGTTTTTCTTCGGATACTATAAGTATTGATACGAGGGGTACCTTTAGCAATACGTCAGTTCATTGCACTGACTTGTCAGGTTTAAATCCTCAATATGACTGTATTGTTATTAATAATGTTAGAGCTAAATTAGGAGAATGGGATGGCAGTTCGTGTAATGTTAAATAAAAAAGGTATGTCTTTGATATCGGTGCTTGTTGCAATGATTATTTTTTTGGTAGCTATGCTCGGTTTGCTCTCCGGCATCATATATTCAAGGCATTTATCAACAAGAAACCTTTTAAGAAACGAGGCTACAAGGATAGTCCAGGAAAAATTTGAAGAATACAGAAATGATAACAGTACAACTATAGAAGCTGATTTCAATAATGTATCCGGCGTTTTTTGCTCCAATTGTCTGGATAATTCTTCAATTTCTTCGGCATGTCATAAAGAAACAAGGCAAATAAACAACGCAAATGTTAAATTTGCAATGCTTTTTAAAGGGACGACAACCTCAACAGGCAGCACAAATATTTATAATAACAATATAACTATTTGTTGGAGATATCTTAATGTTGTAT
>JALTEL010000680.1 GCA_027073945.1 Caldifarciminota bacterium
ATCATAGACGACCGAGTACCTTCAATGTTTGAAGGTCTTCCTCGTAATCCTCAATATCATAATGAACGGGTATTTTTCTGCTACCGAGGAGTTGCTGAAAATCCCACACCGTCATACCAGCCATCTCACGGGCTTTGCCAAAAGATATTTTGCCTTGTTGGAACAGTGAGATCGCCAAAACCTGCTTTAGCTCTTGAGGAGTCATACGTGCGGATCGAATAATCTCGCGAGGTATTTCAATCGAAACAGTATTAGACATTTTTTCTTACCTCCAAAGAAAAGGGCACAGATGAACACGCCAGTCTCATTTCTTGCTCTTCTTGAATACTATGTTTTTTATAACAAATCAGGAATAGTGAGACAAGGAAAGTAAATCTTCACTTGTTACCGATTTGTTACCTGGTGCGAAATCGGTAACATATTATTCATAGTGAGCAAGTATTGAAAATGAGGGCCTTGAAGGAGAGGCATAAACAAATTACCGAAAAGTGACATGGTAAGAAATCGGTAATGGAGAATTGAGTGTTGGGGCTTAGAAAATTACCCATTTCTACTCAAAGTAGAAATGGGTAATGTAGGTTTAGGGATGGTGGAGGGAGTGGATGGTATGGGTGACGCGGTCAAGGTCGGTGGGGGTCATGGCCGTGCCTGAGGGTAAGCCCCAGTTGAACACCTTCGGTTTGCTCTTTCGAGCAATTCAACGGGGCAAGCAGAGGCCCTTGGCGAACAGCTCCTCGGCGCCGGCGCCGCCTACGATCTCACAGTCACGGAACACGGGCTGCAGGTGCATGGGCTTCCACAGGGGGCGGGACTCGATGTTTTCGGCTTCCAGCGCCAGGCGCACATCCTCCCGCGTGGCACCGAATTCATCCTGGTCGATGGTGATGACAGTCAACCAGCGGTTGTGCAATCCCCAGGGCGCTTCGGGCATAAAATGGATGCCGGGGAGATCGCTCAATGCCTGGCGATAACTCTCAAAGATCTCCCGTTTGCGGCGCACCCGGTCTTCCAGAACCCGCAACTGCCCCCGGCCAATCCCCGCCAGGACGTTGCTCATGCGATAGTTGTAGCCGATCTCGGAGTGTTCATAATGTGGGGCCGGATCGCGGGCTTGGGTGGATAACTTGCGCGCGTGTTCAACCAGTTCTTCATCATTTGACACAAGCATTCCCCCGCCGGAGGTGGTAATAATCTTATTGCCGTTGAAGGAAAAAACCGCCGCCTTTGCTCCTTTTCCCGCATGTACCCATTCACCTCCTTCGCCCTCCGCCCTCCGTCCTCTGACCTCCGACCTCTGTTTTCTAACCTCCTTGCCCCGTGAAATTCACGAAGTGACAGCGTAGCGCATTTCACTGGGGTCTCCTCTGACTTCTGACCTCTGACCTCTGCTTGTCCCGTGAAACCTATGTCAGTTTTGTTTCACCTGGGTGCGCGAATCAACACAGGTCAGTTTATGTGAAAGCAAACTACCCTGTGACTATATATTTGGTGCAAAAAGTCTCAGATGATCTTTCAAAATCCTGAAATTATATGCCCTATAATAAGCTCTACGGTCTGCTTCTAACAACGAATTCAGTTTTACATTGTAGTCATAAGGGGTAAAATCATCAATGACTGCCAAAAGTTGCCCGGCTTTTTCAGGGGATATGTCAACCTTCAAGCCTTTTTTGACCAGGAATTCCAGATCATAAGCATCACGAATTTCCTTTCTTTGTAAAAGAGCCTCAATTTTTGAGTTCATCATGTCTTGAAGTGATATTGATCGTACAAAAACCTGGACCGATGAAAAAGGACTATACGCAATGGCCTGCTCTGTATTGAAGTCCCCCACATTCTTTCGCATCTCCACCTTCAGACTTCGTGGATAATTTGGGGATTTTACTTCAATAATTAACGTATGGAATTTATTCGCGGCATCACGAAGCCCATAAAAACGAGCGAAATAGTGTTGCAAATCATCAAACAACTGTACATAGTCATCGATGGACAGCAACCAGAAATCGAGGTCGACGGAATATCTGTCAAGGCCATGGCATAACCTCAGCATGGTTCCACCGCCGAAAGCCATTTGGTTAAGAAAACGCCCGCTGTTTAATCTGTCTAAAACCTCCAGTTCAAACTGCTCTTGTTTGATCAGATCCCGCATAATTTTTTTACCATACCCCTCGTACGGTGAGGAAAAGGCTTCATCAATAATTTCAGGTTGTCTATATTAAGACGATCCATATCGAGGGCATTCCAGTCAAAGGCATAATGGCCATGCGCATAAAGATGACATGCATCGATGAAGGCTTTCTCCTTCTGGGCCATAAAAAAAGGACCTATTTTCGTAAAACCAAAATAGGTGTCTCTCTTCAGTTTAAAATACAAAAATGTTACCTCTCTGGCATTATATTGGATCGAACGCTTCAGGGAAACATTTTCATACCAATCTCGCTGCACCTGGGTAGTTACGCCATGATAAGCCAAGGCAGTTGTGCAAGAGATATAGGAAGGAACCTGAAGATAATTGGCAATTACAAAGAAATCCTGGCGTTCTAGGTAAGGCCAACGTTCTTCCAGAACGTAAAAATTCTTTTTTAGCCGGATAAAAGAGCCGTGTTTAACCTGGCGGCTGCAGAAAACATGGGCAGAGGAATTCTTGATCCCGAATTTCTGGGCCACATCCTCTACAGTGAAAAATAAGTTTTTCTTTAACAATCGCCACGCTTCACGATTCATAGCAAAAATACATCCTTAACAATTATGTTAAGAATATATGCTTATGAAGACTATGTCAAGGGATGAATTTTATATGTGTCCCCATTTGCTGCCAGTGAAAGAGAATATTTTGTGATATTTTTATTACCGATTTGTTACATGGTGCGAAATCGGTAACGTACTATTCATAGTGAGCAAGTACTGAAAATAAGGGCCTTGAAGGAGAGGCATAAACAAATTACCGAAAAGTGACATGGTAAGAAATCGGTAACAGTAGCTTACCCATTTCTACTCAAAGTAGATATGGGGGTAATGGAGGATTAGAATAATCCGCGTAACCTGAATAACCTCATTTAGATGGGATTAAAAGTGCGCTCAACTTTCAGAAATGTTTTCGCAATATCTTCTTTATTCTCTCCCGAGTCAGGTAATGGGAGGTCATTGTCAAGAAACTCCAACTCACATCCATCAGGCAACTTTTTCAATAAGTCGGGGCAATCTGTTACATACCTTAGAAAATCGAAGGCTAATGAAATATTTTTTAAAACGATCTCTTCCTTTCTCATTTTTTCAATCTCCTCCTATATCTATCCTTGATATCCTGTTCTGAATAGAGAAGGGCTGTTTTTAGATCAGGAATATCGATTTTTCTACATACCGACAAATTCTCCTGTTTTTAAAAACACAGTCACAGGATTCCTAGAAACAATATTTGGTTTATTTGCATCCTAACATAAATTTTTACGTGACCTTCATGGGCCCCGTCTATATATTTCTCTACGATGACCAACCTTAACGATCTCTATTATCAAGGTATCAGAATATACAGGATAAATTTGCCTACTCGAAGGCGATAAGTATATTCCGCACCATATAACTTACGACTTTCGGGAAGATGGGGATTATCTGAAAGTATTTCAACGGCTTGAAGAATTCTAACAATAGCCTTCTTTTGAAGCTTTTTCAGTTCTTTTCGAGCTGATTGTTTCCATTCTATCCTATATGAAGCCATCTCTTTTCAACTCGGCAAGAAACTCTTCATGAGATATTGTCGGCTCGTTTCTCCTCTCAGCTACCGCCGCCAAATCTTTGATATCATCGAGTAGCTCTTGGAATTGTGAAATCGGCAAAATTATAGATTTTTTATTGCCCTTTTCATCCGTTATGTATCTCGGACTAACTTTATCTAAACCTATCATCGGAATACCTCCATAGCCTCAATACATAATATCACCAAAAATTTGAATCTGCAAACCGTATTAATATTTCCATTTACCCAAAACAGCCTTGGGCCGAAATGGGTAATGTAGGGTTGGGGGATGGAGATTAGGGATGCCGGAGGGAATGGATGAGGGCGGTGGCGATGGTGGTGGTAGCGATTGAATTTGGGCTGGTTGTTGTTGAGGAAGATTGTGGATTAGAATTCACCATTCTCTAAGGCCATTCGTTATTACCCAAAACGGCCTTGAGCCAAAATCGGTAATAGAGAATTACCAGGTGACTTTTCCATGGCCTTATAAGTTGATTATACGCGATATCCGGATCGTCAGTTCCTTCCAAAATATCTCCTTCATCGGAAAAAACAATTGAAGCGAAATCAGTTATACCAGGCCTTACGCTTAAAAGCCTTTTTTCTTCGTCTGTGTAGATGTCAACCTCGCGTTTGACATTTGGCCTTGGTCCTACCAAGCTCATGTCTCCCCAAGACACGTTCAACATTTGTGTTAATTCATCTAATTTAAATCTTCTAATCAGCCTTCCCACTTTAGTAATCCTTTTGTCATCACCGGCAGTAGAATCAACACCTATTTTATCAGCATTTACCATCATAGATCTTAATTTTATCATTTTAAAAGGTTTAAAATCCTTGCCGACCCTCGGCGGCACGTAAAAAGGAGAATGAAAATCCTGCAACCATACTATTAATATCGCCACAATTAAAACAGGACTGCCTAAAATAAGAATGACCGATGAAACGAATATGTCAAATAGACGCTTTTCCATTGTAG
>JALTEL010000681.1 GCA_027073945.1 Caldifarciminota bacterium
GTCAATATACACAGACCAGCAAATAATATACTTTAATGCTTTATCCGGCATATGCCTATGGCAGAGGTGAAAATTCCATTATTATAAACGACAAGCATGCAAAAAACCTTGTATGTCAAGGCCTGTATTTGATTGTCCGTGCAAAAAAAATTATAATTATGGAAAAGGAGTAAGGAAGATGATTAAAAGAGCCCTACAGTTAGCGCTTGTAATGTCTCAGATATTGTTGTCAGGTTGTTTTTTCGGTACATTTCAGACAGCGGAAACCATACCTGCGGGCGCCGTAGACGCCGCATGGAATGTCAATGTGCCGCTTTATTTTGATAAACAGACAAGAAATAGTGCGAAACAACACAATGAAGCCTATATATTTCCCAATATCGGAGGTTATCTTGCCTATGGTGCATCAAATGCTGCGGAATTCGGCATATACGGCTCGCTTGGTGAAGGGATAGGGCCATTCGGTAAAATAAGAATGCTTTCCGAATACAGCGCTCCTCTGAGCTTCGCATTTTTAGGTGGTTTTGCTTACCATCCTGTAGCACAGGGCATCTCATATAAGCTTGAATTAATACTATCCAGAAGATTATCCCCATTTTCACAGATTTACGGGGGATTCCATTACGGATATCAGCCGGATTACAGAAGAGATGGACCGAGCATTACCTCTGTTTCAACTTTCAAAACATTTCCCGAAATGTTTATCGGTGTTGACCTTGGTCGCAGGAAGGGCGTGAGAAGGAGGCTGAGAAGAATGCCGTTTTCTCTAACCATGGAACTCGGTTTACCGCTCACCCCTGCCCCAGCCATGTTTATGGGATTCCAATTTAAGATATGAATAAGAGACTCCTTGGGGTCATAAAGAACGGAGGTGTGGCTGCTGTTCCTACTGATACTGTTTACGGTCTTATAGGATTGCCCCGTAAGGATGTTATTGAAAGAATCTACAGAATGAAAAAAAGGCCATCACACAAACCTCTTGTGCTTTTTGTCGATAGCATTGAGACTGTGAAAAGGCTCTCTTTAAAAAGTATGGATGATGATTTTGCAGATAAAATCGAAGTATTCTGGCCGGGGGCTTTGACTATTATTCTTCCCGTGGAAAAGGATGTTTACAGAGAAGTCCAATCTGAAAGCGGAAAAATAGGATTTAGAATCCCGAAGGACAACACTTTGCTTGAACTGCTCCGTAAAACCGGGCCGCTTGTTTCCACAAGCTGTAACATTTCGGATGAAAAGGCACTCAATAATGCGGAAGATGTTAAAAAAGTTTTCAATAAGGCAGTTGATTTTATCGTTGAGGGCAGAACCGAGAATCGGGCTTCTACGGTTATTGAAAAAGTGAATTCCGTATTTATTGTTCATAGAAAGGGGCAGTTGCCTTTTATAAACCTTCATTTTCATGGGATACCGGTGAAACTTAAAGAAAATATACCTATGAACATTGTGTTTGTTTGTACTGGAAACAGTGAAAGGAGTCCTATTGCAGAATTTGTTATGAAGCACCTGGTCAAGGAATTTGCCGATAGGATAAGCATAATATCCAGAGGAACCGCAGTATATCCCGGTGTGAGCTATTCTCAGCAAGCCGTAAGTATCTTAAGGCAAATGGGAATAAACGCATCTGTGAAACTGTCAAAACAATTGCGCAGAGAAGATGTTGAATGGGCCGATTTAATCCTATGTGCAGAGAGAGCTCATTGCAGCTTTGTGAATTCAATATTAAGCAATGGTAAATGCTATACAATAGGAGACGAAGATATCCCAGACCCAATAGGGCAGGGACCTGAAACTCATGCTATGATTGTAGAACTCATTATACATTATTTAAAAGTTAAATGGTTAAAAATACTGAAAGAACTAATCATTCCTTGATAGTTCATCCGTTTACATTTAAAATTATCAATATTTAAGAGGAGGAGCGATGACAAATAAAATCCTTGTAATAAACCCCGGTTCCACTTCAACGAAAATAGCCCTGTTTGATGATAATGAGGCCCTGTTTTCCGAGAATATCAAGCATCCTGTTGATGAGATAAAGAAATTTCACAGGATAATTGACCAGCTTGGTTTCAGACTTCAGGTAATTAACGAATATCTTGAAAAAAGACAGGTTAACCTCAAAAAACTCAATGCTGTTGTGGGAAGAGGAGGATTGCTCAAGCCAATTCCAGGAGGCACCTACATTGTCAATGAAAAGATGATTGATGACCTCACAAAAGGATTGCAGGGAGAGCATGCATCCAATCTTGGCGGCATAATTGCTTACAAATTGGCAAAGCCTCTGGGTATTCCGGCTTTTATTGTGGATCCTGTTGTTGTGGATGAAATGGAGCCTATTGCGAAAATTACAGGTTTACCTGAAATACAACGCAGGTCCATTTTTCATGCCCTCAATCAAAGACAGGTTGCCAGAAGAGCTGCAAGAGAAATTGGTAAAAGATACGATGAGGTGAATTTAATAGTTGTTCACCTGGGCGGTGGTGTTTCAATTGGCCTGCACGCCGCAGGCAGAGTCATTGATGTCAATAATGCTCTTAACGGAGATGGTCCTTTTGCTCCTGAACGTGCAGGCTCACTTCCTGCATGGGATTATACGCAGCTCGTGCTTAGCGGGAAGTACGGCAGAGACGAGCTTAAGAAAAAGCTTGCCGGCAGAGGAGGAATAGTGGCACATCTCGGTACAAATGATATGAGGGAAGTTGAGGAAATGGTAAAGAGAGGTGATAAAAGGGCGGAATTTGTGTATAAAGCAATGGCATACAATATATCAAAATGGATTGGTTCACTTGCTCCTGCGGTAAATGGAAGGGTTAATGCAATAGTTATAAGCGGAGGGCTCGCTTATGATGCGGATTTTGTGGAATGGATAAAGGAAAGGGTTGCTTTTATTGCAAAGGTCATTGTTTATCCCGGGGAAGATGAAATGACAGCATTAATGGAAGGTGTTTTACGAGTTTTGAATAAAGAAGAAGAGATGAAAATTTATAAATAAAAGGAGGATTGTTTTGAGTGCCAAAATTGACATAATGCTGGACCTTGTAAAAGGCAGAGAGAAAAAGAGACTTGTGGTTGCTGCGGGTGAAGATCCGCACACTATTGAAGCTGTCTCAAGGGCCCATAAAGAAGGTCTTGTTGATGTTACTCTGGTTGGGGATAAAGGGAATATTGAAAAAGTTGCCACTCAATTTAACGTTCAAATAAAAGATTTTGAAATAATACCCGAGCCGGATAAAAAAAGAGCGGCAGAGCAGGCTGTCCAACTGGTTAAAGAAGGCAAAGGTGACCTTTTGATGAAAGGGCTAATGGATACAGCAGTGTATATGAGAGCCATCCTCAACAAGGAAAAGGGCATTTTGCCGGCAAAAAAGATTCTCTCCCATGTTACTGTTGTTGATTTTCCCATGCACCATAAGTTACTTGTGACTTCGGATGTTGCAGTTATTATTCAGCCTACACTGGAACAAAAAGTCGCCATGATAAATTATTCCATTTCTGTCGCAAGAGCTCTTGGTGTTGAGTTGCCGAAAGTGGCTGTTTTGAGCGCTGTGGAGAAAGTAAATCCCAAAATGCCATCCACCATTGATGCAGCACTTTTGAAGGTTATGGGCGAAAGAGGGCAGATTAAAAATGCCATTATTGATGGGCCTCTTGCCATGGATATAGCCGTTTCAAAAGAATGCCTTGATATAAAGAAGATAAAGAGCCCTGTGGAGGGCGATGCGGATATATTGATTTTTCCGAGTATTGAGGCGGGGAATATATTTTTCAAAACAGGCACTCAACTTGCAGGTGCTAAAATAGCTGCTATAGTTGCCGGTGCAATGGTCCCGTGTGTACTGACATCAAGAGCGGACAGCGAGGATTCAAAATTCTATTCGATTGCCCTTGCTGCGCTTATGGCTGGAAGAAACTGGAAATGAAAATTCTTACCCTGAACTGTGGTAGTTCATCTGTCAAGTATCAGGTGTACGACTGGGAAAAGTCCGTACCTCTTGCTCAGGGAGTAGTGGAAAGGGTAATTGTAGGTGATTCTTTTATAAAGCATGTGCCTCTCGGAAAAACTGAGGTTAAGATTGCTCATGAATGCCCTTCGCATGAAGATGCGATAAAGCTTGTTGTTTCAACGCTTACAAATGAGAATTACGGCGTATTGTCTTCAATTAATGAAATAAATGCAGTAGGGCACAGGGTTGTGCATGGTGGCGAGAAGTTCGTAAAATCAGTATTAATTAATGATGATGTTGTAAAGGCTTTTGAGGATATGTCACACCTGGCTCCGCTTCATAACCCTGCCAATGTCATGGGAATAAAGGCAGCGCGCAAGCTTTTGCCGCATGTTCCACATGTCGCTGTCATGGATACTGCTTTTCATCAAACGATGCCCATGCACACTTTTATGTATGCAGTGCCATTTGAGTGGTACAGTAAGTTCGGAGTACGCAGATACGGATTCCATGGAACTTCTCATCTCTATGTATCAAGAAGAGCGGCTGTTTTATTGGGTAAGCCCATACATAATGTGAACCTGATAACGTGCCATATAGGCAACGGTGCAAGCATAACGGCAATTAAAAACGGTGAATCCTATGACCATTCAATGGGTTTTACGCCTCTTGAAGGCCTTATTATGGGTACAAGGTCGGGCGACATGGATCCTGCCATAGTGGGGTATATAATGGGAAGAACAGGCATGACCGCAGATGATGTTATAACTGTTTTGAATAAGAAAAGCGGGATATTGGGCATTACCGGCAAATACACAGATAGAAGGGATGTTGAAGAAGCGGCTCGCAAAGGTGATGGCAGGGCCAAACTTGCCATAGAAATGGAAGCCTATAGAATAAGAAAATATATTGGTGCATATTATGCGGCACTTGGACATGTAGATGCCATTGTATTTACGGCGGGTGTCGGAGAGATGAGCTCTCTCATAAGACAAAAGGCACTTTCAGGACTTGAGGACATGGGCGTATATCTTGATGAACAGAAGAATTTGAAAGCAAAAACGAGGAATAAAGAATCTGTTATTTCTAAGGATAATTCACCCGTAAAGATAATGGTTATACCTACCGATGAGGAGCTTGTGTTCGCAGAGGATGTTGTTGCTATAGTGGAAGGGAGATATGACGTACCTGAAAAATTTCATTATAAATTTGAGTCAACCGATTATGTGAACAAATTGAGGCAGGAAGCCTACAAAGAGGAATTGCAGAAGTGAGGTTATTGCTTTTTTTTATGCTCCAGTTAGTTCCATTTGGGAAGGGTGAACAGATAACTTTCGGAGTTTCATACGGATTTTTGCATATGGGTACGCTAAAACTTCAATGTGAAGGTGTGGATACATTAAGAGGTTATAATGCCTATGTATTCCATATGACGGCAAGAACAAAGGGCGCTGCAAATGCGTTCTTCAGAATAAATGACAATATATATTCATTTGTGGATACAGGTAGATTTCAGAGTTTAAGGTATGAAAAGAAAATTGAAGAAGGCAAGTTCAGATCCCATCTGACCATCGATTATTTTCCGGATAGCGGATTTGCCGTTTATTCGGTTGGGAAGAAAAGGGAAAGTATTCCCCCCTGTGCACTGGACCCTCTGTCTGTTTATTATTATGTGAGAACGGTCCCTCTTGTGCCCGGTAAGACCATCAATATACCGTATCATGTTGACAGGAGGTCAAGAACATTGACAATCCATGTTGACAGGCATTTAAAAAAATGCAAGACCCCAGATGGAAAAAAGTTATGTTTTGTGCTAAAACCGGATTTTAAAGGCGCAAATATAATAAATTCAGGTGGGAGCATGGAGATGTGGCTCACGGACGATTCATTAAAAATCCCTGTGCTGATAAAGACAAAATTATTTTTTGGTTCTTTAAAGGGTAAGATTGAACAATACAGGAGATAATAAACTTAAAACTTATATTTTTCTATTCTTTCTTTTAGCTGTAGTAATCGGAATTTTATTTGGCGTATCTCATATGCTTTCGCTTTCTTACAGCAGTTTTAGCGTTAATATGCCGCTTTACAACAGGAATCTTCCTGTAAGAATTGTCTTTGTCAATAATTTTGATAAATCAGGCATATTAAAGGGAGAAATGACCAGAAAGGTATTATTAAAAATAAGGAAATTACACCCTTTTATTGTTGTTTTCACAGGACAAACTGCTTTGAATAGGGAGCATCTCAAGGATTTCCTCGTTTTTATAAATCGTTTGAAGAGGTTTGTAGGTTGCAGGACAATAATAATACCGGACAAAAGCATTTACAGGGTATTTTCAAAAGATACGACAGAATTTAACACTTATGACCTGTTTGCACTTAAATTAAAAGAGTCAGGTGCTGATGTGCTGGAGAATAATATAGAGGAAATTGATAAGGGTCTTTTCTTATACGGTATTGTGGATAAAGACAGCATTATCAGGGATACGAGTTTTTACAATTCCACGATACTCGTTGTAAGTGAACGGCGTCCGTACATAAGCCGTGACTGTCGCTTCCCCGTGGCTTTGGGATATAATATTAAATGTAGCGGTGAGCGCAGTATCAGAAATATCAGGGTCAAAGCATCGGGTGTGTCGGTTATTTTACTGTCGGTTTACTGAATATGTCAGCTTGGAACTTCTGCATTTCATATTGACAAACATATAGAAATAGTTATTATATCCTGCTTGCGTGGTATGGTATGTAAAAGTTTGCATGTACATGTATTCTGCAATAAAATATAAAGGTTGAAAAACAGATATTATAAAACCAGTCAGGTGGCGGAGTTATTGGATATACCCAAGTACACCATTATGCACTGGCAAAGGGAGACCCATTTGTTTAACCCTGTTAAAAGACACGGTATGTACATGTACACGGAAGAGGATATTAAAATGATAATAGGCATAAAGTACATGACGCAGCAGGGATTCCGTCTCAAAGCAATAGTATCAAGGGTTAAAGAAGATGGCAGGCAGGCTGTGCTGCAGTACGCCGAAGGCGGCCTTATTACAAGAATCCTCAGAGAATTGAAGGATGCGGAAAAGGAAGTGAAAGGCCTTATAGCAATACTTAAACAGAATGATTAAACCGATTATTCTTGGTATAATTCAGGGTTTAACAGAGTTTTTGCCCGTATCCAGTTCAGGACATCTTGTGTTGTTTGAATCCTTATTGCATTATAATTTTCCTGGCATATCTTTTGAGATAGTTTTACATCTTGCCACACTTTTCGCAGTGCTTTTTTATTTTAACAAAAAGTTACTCATATTTGTCAGGACGGATATTCCCGTGCAAAGGCACCCGCTTTTTCTTTTGATTTTGGCATGTATACCCGCCGGGCTTGTTGGTGTCGGGTTGCACAGTCGCATAGAAAACCTGTTTGATAACAATGTATATCTTCCTTTTGCCTTTATAGTGAATGGCATATTTTTGTACAGCCTGAAGTGGACAAAGGATAAGGGAAAAACCATTTCTGTTATTGATGCGATAATTATCGGCATTTTTCAGGTATTTGCAATCATTCCCGGTATTTCCCGTTCTGGTTCAACAATAGGAGGTGCTTTTGAGAGAGGTGTGAAAGGAGAGGAAGCATTTGATTTTTCATTTTTTCTTTTAATTCCGGCAGTATTGGGCGCTATGCTCCTTGATATGAGAAAAATTGAGTCTTCAATATTTAAACTACCTTATATTTTGGGTTTTGCCGCAGCTTTTATAACAGGCATATTTGCACTCAAGCTGCTCAAGCTTTTAGTGCTCAAGAGAAAACTTGAGCATTTCGGGGTCTATACTTTTGTTGTGGGAGTTGGATTATTAATCTATTACTTGACAGTCGGCAGGTTTGGTTTTAAAATATTTTAACAGACAAACAAAGAGGAGGTAAAATATGCAAGGATTGGTAGGATACTTCCACAGAGGTGGAGCAATGATGTGGGGACTTCTCATACTGGCGATATTGGGTCTGGCCATTATCATTGAAAGAATATACTCTCTGTACTTCAAACTAAAAGGTAATCCCAAGAAGATAGTTGACGAGCTACACAATATTATAGAAAATCAGGGTACTGATGAGGCTATTACATACCTCGGCAATGTAAAATCCCCTGTAGCAAAAGTCTTTGCGGCCGGACTTGAAAAGGTTGATAAGGGCAGAGGTGTTGTTGAGGAAGCAATGGCAAGGGCAGGAACGACCGAATTTGCATTTCTGGATAGAGGTATGATATATCTCACAGCAGTGGCAACGCTTGCACCTATCCTTGGATTCCTTGGAACAGTTACAGGTATGATAAAAGCATTTGCTGCTATAGCTGCTGCAGGCGAAGTTGAACCTTCACTTGTAGCTTCGGGTATTTCTGAAGCATTGATTACAACAGCCACAGGGCTCATAATCGCGGCCCCTGTCGCACTTTTTTATGCGTTTTTTGCGGATAGAATAAACAGTTATACAAGGAATACAGATGAAGCGACTGACATGCTTGGAGAATATCTACTTGAAAGCGGAGTGTTAGAGGAAGAAGAGATGTAGGAGGAATATAGTGGCTGTTATTCAAAGAAGAAAACCACCCGAAGAAGCGGAAATTCCAACCGCTTCTATGGCAGATATAGCCTTCCTACTTATTGTGTTTTTCATGGTTACCACTGTCTTTGCCAGGGACAAGGGCCTTAAAATACTATTACCCGAGAAAGGACAAAAAGCTGTGGTTTCTAAAGGAAAAGTAATAGAAGTGTCAATAAACGACCAGGGCACCCTTTTCCTGGGCGACCAGCAGGTTACTATGGCACAGTTGAAATCTGGGATATTACAGGAACTTGCCAAGAAACCTGATAAAGTTGTTGTGATTAAAACCAATATAGATGCCCCTTATGAAAGGATGATCAATGTTTTTGACGTGGTCAAGCAAATTCCACAGGTAAAGGCTGTTTCAATTGCTTCCATAAGACCCGGGTGAGGAGGTAATATGGCAAGAAGAAAGCAAATAAGAAAAGAAGGCAAGGTCAGTATTCCGACTGCGTCAATGTCCGATATAGCGTTTTTGCTGCTTATTTTCTTTATGGTCTCGACGACTTTTAGAAAGGAAGTCGGACTCAAAGTGCTTCTCCCGGAAGCGCGTGCAACAGAGAAGCTGACAAGGACAAGAGACATCGCCCATGTATTTATAAATAAAGAAGGAAGAATATCCGTTGATGACAAGATTGTCAGCCCGGAACGTGTGAAAATAGCCGCTATGAGAAAATTGGAGGAGAAACCGGAACTCATTGTTTCAATCAAATGTGATAAGAGAACGAAATACGATTATGTGGACCAGGTTATTGAAGCGTTGAGAGCGGCAAAAGCTCTAAAGGTTGTTTTTGCTACGAATTACAAAAAGTAGGGGGTGATTCTATGGCAGAAGAAGGTAAGAAGAAGAAAAAAAGGGTTGTCAAGGTTTACGACCCCGAAGTTGAATATGCACAGGACATGCAGAAAGCTGTTGCCATATCCCTGCTCTTTTTCATTGTAGTATTCTTATCTGTGAGACATATGGAGGTGAAAGCTTACAAGACCAGAGTAGAAAAAGCAACTCAGGTTGAAGAGATTAATTTGCAGGTGCAAATGCAGGAGACGCCTCCTCCTGTCAAAAAGCCTGCAGTACCAAAAGAGATTCAGACTGCAGAAGGGCCGGAGACGGAAAATGCGGACACCAACATAGATATAGGACCAACAACATTCAACGAGTCCGAATTGCCTCCGCCTCCAAGTTCCAACGACACGGTTTACCAATTTTTCATGGTTCAGAAAAAACCTGCCCTTGTGCACAGAGTTACACCTGTTTATCCCGAATTGGCAAGGAAAGCGGGTCTTGAGGGCAAGGTTATTGTGGAAATGATTGTTGGAAAAAATGGCAGAGTGGAGTCTGCAAGGGTATTGAAATCAGACAATGAAATTTTTAATCAACCGGCTCTGCAGGCGGTTAAACAATATGTATATACGCCTGCTATGCAGAATGACAAGCCCGTCAGGGTTAAGGTCATTCAGCCGATTATTTTTCAGTTGCACTAAAAGGAGGTACATATGATAAAATGGCACAAGATAGGCGCTGTTGTCCTCGGCATGCTTATGACTGGCATGCTGTATGCAGGTACAACAGGCAAAATAGTAGGTAAGGTGGTGGACAAGAAAACAGGTGAAGGTCTACCCGGGGCAGGCGTTATTATAGTTGAAAATAATATGGGAACTGCTACTGACCTTGATGGAAGTTATATATTGATAAACGTTCCACCGGGGAATTATACGTTAAAAGCCTCTTATCTGGGTTATAATGACCAGATTGTAAAAGATGTTTCTGTCAAAGCTGACCTGACAACCGAAATAAATTTCTATCTTGTTTCCACGGCAATTGTTCAGGAAACAGTGACAGTCACAGCGACAAGAAAGCTCGTTGAAAAGAGTCAGACGAGAACGGAAAGGCGTGTGTCCGCCAAGGATATCGCAAGTCTTCCTTATACGGATTTTCAGCAGGCAATAAACCTGCAGGCAGGTGTTACAGGCGTTAATGTGGTAAGAGGCGGAAGAGACGATGAGGTATCTTACTATATTGACGGTATGCAGGTAACATCTCCGATATTCGGTGGATACTATGCCAATATAAATACATCCGCAATTCAGGAAATGTCATTGCTCGCCGGAGGTTACAATGCCGAGTACGGTCAGGCACTTTCGGGTGTTATCAATATTGTAACAAAGGAAGGCGGTCAGAAATACACAGGAAGTTTGAATTATAGAACGGATGAGATACTCCCGGAAAAGGCGCGCCTTGGCCAGGATTATCTGGAATTCTCCAGCGGCGGTCCCATACTGGGCATGAAAAAGCGCTTGAGATATTTCATAAGTGTGTTTGGGCATAAGAGAGATGGCACAGCAGCTTTCAACTATCAGCCGAAATACCCCATTGTTTCTGCTTACGAAAGTGGTACCGATAGCTTCAAAGCTTATGTGGATACTGCAAAAGTATGGTGGTACGACCACACTGCACATTATCTTCCTGAATACTATCATGACCTTTTGGACACGGCAAGATACTGGCAGGATTACTATGAAAAGCACCCTTACAGATTGCCGCATACAGGTGAGCAGGACTACAGAGTGCAGGGTAAGTTCACGATACTGCCTGCAAAGAACGCAAAGCTGCTTCTTTCAGGTTTTTATTCAAGAGACCAGTGGGACACATATGGCTATGGTTATAGCTTAAATGGCGAGCAGCTCTTTAAATACAGGGAATTCAGAAACAGGTCGTCTTTGAGAAGGGAAACACAGTTGACATTGACATTTAACCATATATTGAAGAACAATCTGTTTTATACGCTGAATATAGGACGTTTTGATTCCCATTACAGATTCGGTATAAAAGACCCATCTTATGAGAACGAAAGAACGAATTCTTTCCTAGATGGTTATTTCAAGGATTACAGGTTTATTCCATGTAAGGGATTCGACCCTGACACGGCTCCGCTTGGTTATTATCCGTACTATTTCCACTATAACAATCCATGGGGTTTTGGTGACAGCAGAATAAGGTTTGTCGGGCTTGGAGATTACAGGGTCTATCATACACAGGAAGCCAGGACAAACAGTGCAAAGCTTGATGTTACATGGCAGGCCAATAAATACAATGAGTTTAAAATAGGCACCGAAGTGAGAAAGCACAAGCTTGATTACTTCCACAATTCACTTCCCTGGGACCCCAATCCATTCCTCAGCATATTCAACACAGAACCGACAGTTGCGGCGGCATATGTTCAGGATAAAATGGAATTTGAGGGTCTTGTTGTCAATGCAGGCATAAGATTTGATTACGTGAAACCGCATTACAAATATTACATTGATGCGAGTAATATAAAGCCAGATAGTTTACTGCAGATAGACCCCAACAAGGCAAATCCGCAAGATGCAGGTGCAAAATACCAGTTATCCCCGAGGCTCGGTATTTCTCATCCCATAACGGAAAATCAGGTTCTGCATTTTGCTTACGGTTATTTCTTCCAGACTCCGCCACTTTATTACTTCTACGATGCAACAAATAACACACCCATAGAACTTGCACAGAGAGGCAACAATATTGTAGGAAACCCCAATTTGCAGTCAGAAAAAGAGGTATCCTATGAAGCAGGCGTATCAACACAGTTAAATCCGCAGATGGCATTTGATGTTACTGCCTATTACAAAGATATATTCAGATGGGTTGGAACGAGAGAAATTCTTGCAGCTCCCAATCCATTTTACATGTATGTAAATGCAGATTACGGCAATGTAAGGGGACTTGAAGTTACATATCAGTATGCCGCACCAAGGCTTTCTTTCAGGCTTTCATATACCCTTCAATACGCAGAAGGTACAGCATCCGACCCATGGGAAGCCTATCTCAATTCCTATTCTCAATTTTACGGACTTGACCCGAGGACAGGCCAGCCACTCCCTGTCCCGCATAATGTAATTCCTCTTTCCTATGATATCAGACATACAATGAGCGGACAGTTGTCATACACAACTCCCAGGAAGTTAGGCCCTGCCAATCTGCTTGGGGATATGAATCTTTCGCTTATACAGAGAATTCACAGCGGTGAGCCTTATACCCCTCTTGATTTGAGAGGAAACATAATAGGAAATCCGAATTCCGCAAGACTGCCGTGGTTTTACAGAACCGATATGAATCTCTACAAAACAGTTAACCTAAAGGGTGTTCATCTGAGATTGGGACTTGAAGTATTTAATATATTCAACATCAAGAACATAACACAGGTATATGCACAGACAGGCAAGGCAAACACGGATGGCAGTGCTGAATTGCTTACGGTCAACGATGTTGCAGGCCAGGATACATTTAGGATAGGTGATATGCTTTACAATCCACTTCAGGACATAAACGGTGACGGAGTTCTGACACCAGAGGAAGTTTTCCAGACATATCTTATGGCACTTAAGGATTACCAGACTTCACCGAACAACTACGGTGCACCGAGAAGAATCAGGCTCGGCATTGAAATATCATTTTAGGAGGTGACGAGATGTTTAAAAAAATTGCTTATACGCTGTTAGCATTTTCCATTTTGCCTGCGGTATTGCTTGCGAGAACGGCAAAGCCCGTTCAGTCGTCAAAGGTAATGGATATAAACCTGCTTGACGGTAATGAGTTCAACATGTACATATCAAACTACGGAAAGTTCGGCCAATCACCTCAGGGGAATTCAGGTGCATGGTGGCCGTCCAACAGAAGACTTGAGACATATATATTCGGTGCAGGTCCCTGGATTGGAACACTGAGCGGGAATGACACAATAGTAACCTTTTTCTACAACCCGAATTCAGGTCAGTCAGAGGGCGTACCAGCACATATAAAGGGTCCTGATGTACTTGACTACAGTGCTGCATTGGGAGACCCTTATGACAGGGTGCACATATACGGAAAAACAACGGACCAGTACGAATGGCCGCTCAAGAATGCAAACGGGCAGGACAGCACAGTATCCAACATGGATTCCTACGAGGCATTCACAGACATTGACCCTGCTATGCAAGAAGCCGGTTCAAGACCTATCGGGCTCTATATAGTTGAGCAGACATACCAATGGGCAGTGCCAGGTCTGGATAACATCGTATTCAATATATACACGATAAAGAATGTGTCCGGACATGTGCTGAAAAATGTCTATGCTGCCGTTACCTATGACGATGATATAGGTAATGAAGCGCAGGGAAGTGCCAATGACCTTGTCGGCTCTGCTCGTTCCTATACCTTTCCCGGAGACACGGCGCCCACACTGCTGAATCTTGCATTTCAATATCAAACAGAGCCGGAGCCGGGGTGGATAGGTGTTGACGGCCACGGCATGCCCGGAGTTATTGGCAGTGTATTTCTCGAATCGCCTCTTGCAACGGACACTGTTGTTGTAACAGACACCATTGATGAGAATATTCATGACACGATCGTACCCGGTCAGCCTTTAGGCATGACAGGCTTTAAGATATTCAGACTTGTTGATGACCCCAAATCGGACCCTGAAAGATATCATATCATGGCAGGCTGGACACCTGCTGCTGCAGGAAACGAGTATGACCCGTTCCAGAAGGACCATTTTGGCCCCTCCGACAAGCGTTTCATGCAGGTATCAGGTTATTTCACAATGCAGCCTGACCAGAGTGTAAGGTTGGTAGTAGCGGCGATGGTAGCAAAGGACACGATAAACATATTGTACAGTGCGAAGAAGGCAATAGACATATACAAGAACAACTTTCTTGCGCCTCAGGCTCCTAACAGGCCTGGGTTTTACGGTTGGGCGCGAGACAGGAGCATATACCTATTCTGGGACACGAACTCAGAGGAATCGAGGGACAGATTTTATGATGTAGCGCATGGAGCTAATCCAATGTACAGGGAATACGACTTTGAGGGATATGTATTAAGGCGTAGTGTAAACAATGAAGACTGGGACACATTGGGCATATGGGACAAGAACGACGGCATAACAACAGTATACACGGACAGCCTATATGACCCGAACACGAGTCAGTATGTATACACGGA
>JALTEL010000682.1 GCA_027073945.1 Caldifarciminota bacterium
GTTTATTAATATCATATTCATAAAACCTCCTTGTTTTTTTCCCTGACTACTTCTAAATTATGTTTATTATTGTAATGGATAAGAAGCGATTTGTCAAGAATCCAGACTGGCTCATTAAAAATTTATAAGTAAAGGATGTATTTTCCCCATTTATATGGAGGAAGGAATTACACGTGAATATTACAGGTAAATTCCTTATAAAGATATCTTTTCAGTTAACCCTTATAAATTTTTTAACAAGACTATGACTCTTTTCCTCCCCCTGAATGTTCACAAAATAAACGCCTGACGGCATGTTATTCGCTTTTATAGGAATAGTGTGCATGCCTCTGGAAAACACCCGATTCACAACCTCTTTTACTCTCCTTCCCTGTATATCATAAATTTCAATTCTCACTTTTTCTTTTTCGGGTAATGCCAGTTTAACAACCGGTAGTATACCTTTTCCGGAGATATTTGCCAGTAACTCGGCGCCAAATTTCAAACTTCTATCATTATCCTGTATTTCTCCCTTTCCGCAGGTTACTTTTATCAGCACTATTCTTTCAATATATACCTTATTCGCTCTCTTCTTCTTTATTTTTATTCTAATGGTGCCATTTCGTATCATTCTGGGCGTAATAATTCTGATGATGGTATTTTCTTTATTCTTTAACAGAGGAAGAATCCCACGTTGCACATTGTTAATTGTAACAGACCCAATGGCTATTTTTTCTTCTTGTTGATAACCTGTCAAATACAACCTGTATACGGCCCCTGGCACGTATTTTATTTCATACACAAGCGAATCTCCGTAATCAACTCTGATAACACCATTGTTTTTGGCTGTTCGTTTGTAACAAACAGGCCCTGTATGAGGATGGGTTTGAAGAATTTCTCTATCCTTCCTGATTTTCAGTAAATTAATCAATTTTCCGAAATAGTTTTTCCCGGTATTACGCGAAGTAGTGCTATAGACCTTGTATCCTTGTCTGTAAACGGTATAAGGATCCTTTACAGGCTCTCCGGTTTCAATGTAATAAGCGGGGATTTTTTGGGTCAGTACAGTTGTTTTAATCTCAGGTTCATACCCGAAAAGTTCGTTACCGTAAATATATGTGAAAAACAGAGTATCATCCGACCTCAGTACCGAAGGCTGGGTGAGCAGTTCGTAGTCTTTAAGCGAATATAATGTGTCATACGGATATGGAGCATAAAACAATTTGCTATAACCTTCGGGATTGGCTGTAAATGTCAGGACTCTTCCGTCGCTTCTGTATTCATTTACATTCCATGCACCATACAGAGATTCAATTACAGGGTGTATAACGGAATCATTCTGGAAATATATACGCTTTATCCTATTCCAGCCCGGAAATTCTTTGTTTGAAGCGACTGTGAAAAAACCGTTAATTTCCCCATTAAAACTTACAGCATAAGGATCGCCTATGTAATAATCAGGGTATGCCTTTTCATACAGATACGGCAGATTGGAATTTATATCGGAAAACTCCGATGTTTTCACCTTATACACACGGATTTTTCCCGTATCCTTCACATTAACAGTCCACAGAAGATATAGTACGCTATCGCCCGAGCTGGTGATGGAAACACTCCTCAGACTATCAATAACGGATTTTAATGAATCAGGAGAGGAGAACTCCCATTCCTGTGTAACAAAATCAATACTGTGCGGTCCTTCAACTTTGTGTGTAATCAAATCGTATCTTAATAAATTAAGAGTGATTCCATCCACCCAGTAATGTGTTCCCTTTCCGTTTCTCGTAAAGAAGGTTTCAAATGCTATATACAGGCTGTCCCCGGTTTTTACCATACTCACAGGCCCCATTGCCCACATAGTAGCATTCTCCGTTGTGTTATAAATCTCTCTCGTGCTCACAGCGCTGTCACCGGAATACGGTGATACCGTAGTTAACATTATAGAACCGTCTATAGGATGAACAAGCGGAATAGTATCGCCTGCAATTAGAGAAGAATCTCTTGAATATGCCACATACATATTATCGGCCTCATCTTTCGCAATAGTAGGTGTAAAACCATGACCCACATCCAATAGCGTATCAACTTTCATGCTGTCGGTATCAAACATTACAAATCGTATTAAACTGTTTGAAAGGGCATACGGTCCGGGCAAAGGAGCATCATATACCATTATAACTTTCTGGGATAAACCGAATTTACGGTGCAAAAGTTGCAAAAGCACACTTGATAGTGAAGTGGTGTAAGGCAGTGGGTAAAATAACCATGATATATTTATTCGAGGCAGGGGATTGGACTCCCTTTGATAGTAATAAAACCATGCACTGTCACCATAAAATGTGTCATTTACACCCAATGCACTCTCAAACTCAATATCCGAAGGAGAAGGAGTATTATCGGCAAGGTCTTTATAATTCCAGAGATGCGCAACCATCAGTACGGTAAAACTATCGGAATTATTTATAAGTTTATCGGGACATGGATATTTTATGGTGGCAATTCTAATATGAGCGCTGGCGTATGACGAATCCTTTTCCTCTAACGTATACACGCCCGGCTGCATTTCAGAGATTCTGCACTTTTTACAAATAGTACTTACTTCTACTGACGGATTATCTACTCTAACCACATACATGTCCATACTTATAAAACTATCCCGCGGCATCGGTGTTAGTATTTGCATTCCTCCGGTCGTATCAACGTAAAACCGTCTTATCGTGAAAGGCTCCGTGGCCTCCCCTCTTATTATGCCATATAGGGTGCTGTCCTGCTTATTAATTGCCACATCCGGACGTAAAAACCATCTGGGAGTATGAATGTTATCAATGATAAAGGCTGTGCGTGTCGTATTAAAATGACCGTTTCCGGTTGCAAATTCCCCATCTGCATCTATAAATGCGCCCTTGAAAAAATACAGGCCGTCAGGATAATAATAGTTGCTATAATCTGTTCCGTATGCTGTTGAGGGGTAATAATATCTTTCAATTCCGCATGTCCCACTGCAATTTACCCCTGAGCTTGCCATGTTTGCATGGAGATTTTCCACAACAGTTCCCAAATAGGGGGTTAATTCTTTATATCCGTGAGTGAAATCCACATAAAACTTCCTCAATGTCGTGTTATCACTTTGTTTTCCTATGTTCTCAGGCAGATACTTCCTTATCACTAAATTACCGTCCTGGACCAGGGATGAGTACTCTGAGGGCTTGAAGTTGACAGTTTCATAATAAAAGGATTTAACGCTGTCCTCTATATTAAACCAGGAGTCACTCATGGTATCAAATTTCTTTACCTCCCATCCATAGCCAACAGCAGGGGAAGGCATGCCAAACACCTGGCCGTTCATCATAGGCATATACTTTGTAAGTACATCCTGCACCTTCCATGGAAAAATCCCGGCTCTCAGCTCAAATGGTACAATTCTGTGTATTGTATCGGTTACTCTATCATAAATGCGTCCGATGAATTCAACGGCCGTGTCATGTCCTGCCCCTACAACAGGGCACCAGACAGAGTCCTCAACCCAGGGATTACTTTGCGAAGAAGGAGCTTTGTCATAGTAATATTTCCTCCATTCCGTTACTGTACTTATACTGCCGAGGCTTTTCCTCGCCTGTCCTGCCCATGAGGCCTGGTCCCAGACTCCATTAGAATTCGCACTATCCATAATCTTGTATCCAGGAAGTTGGCCGTTAAGGTTAGCCACCATCTCAGCGCTCGGTTTGTATGAGTCATTAACTCCTTCAAGGTACCCGTATCTCTCATAACTTGATTTTCCTGTTTTCACCGTTATCTGCCCTTTCCACAGAGGATTTATCCAGACATTTTTACTTCTGCCATGATTTGGTATCAATAATTCTCCAAAATGAAGGTGATTTTTAGCTACTACTCCAACCGCAAGCCCACCTCTCCAGGTTATACTGCTATCCTTGCAGTATTTCCAGAGGTCTCTCCAATGCTTTTTATGAAGCCAGTTTTGTTTAGATGTATCCGTTATGCCAAGGGCAATAATTAGTGGCTTGGGAGGATGACCGCGTGTTAAAAGATGTGTAAAACAGAATCTTCCTATAATAAGATAGTTAGTCTGATTAAATGACATTGTAGTTATACTCACAACTTCAGGGTCATAATATTCATCTTCTCCACCGGGATAATAAACCGTATCATTCGCATTCTTGGGTATATCTATTCCATGATGAAAATGCCATCTATTATTCCTGAAATCGCCGAATCCGGAACTTATCGGTGTTGTGCCCCTTACAGGAGAAGTATAAGTCAATAATAAAGGAAGTAATAAAAATATACTCATGACCTATCCTCCTTTATTCCCTTTTAAAAATATAGGTAGAATCAGTTAACTGCATAACGAAATATTTATCATAGGATATTAACTGCCATACTCCCCCGGCACGGTGTGTACCCATAGGACAACTGTATACCACCACAGGTGTATCCTCAGGCGTCTTGTATTCTACAAATATGGAGTCTTTTGTAGCAGGTACTTTTACAAAGAATACACTCCCCGAATCTATAACCGTACCGCTCAGTAATATGCTCTGTGTCGTGTCTTCATATTTGTTTACAAGCTGAAAATCAGGAAGATGGTATATAAAGAATGATTTGTTATCCGAAGTGATTACATAGTAATATTCATTACCCCTAAATACACTCGACATTCCCGTAGGATGATTATGCACCAGAGGGAAACTGTCCATAGATA
>JALTEL010000683.1 GCA_027073945.1 Caldifarciminota bacterium
AGTGGAAGGGCGAGAAAAAGAAAATAATACAAGAATAAAGAAGAAAATATTGAATTTTAAAAATTTTAAGAAAATCAGTAAAAAAAGAAACCTTGAGGAAATATTAAAAGAAAAAATGGAGGGCAATACAAATCATGAGAGATTGGATAACAAAGAGTAAGTTTTTTCAAGAGATATTGGAAAATGCCCAGGAAAATAAAAAGATATCCTATACAGCATTAAACAAACTGCTCCCTGCGGATTATTTTTCTGGAGAAGTTCTTGATGAACTTATTGTTGCACTCAATGAACAGGGCATTGATGTTTATGAAAGTGTTCTTAGCAAAAAGAAGAGAAAGAAAAGTGAAATGTTGGAGGAAGATTATATTCAGATTAGAGACGATCCCTCAAGAACTTATTTGAAACAGATATCCAATCTTGCTCTTCTGGACAAGGAGGAAGAATTGCGTTATTCTCAGATGATTGATAATTCAAGAAGAGAAATTGTAAGGCAGGTTTTTTCCATCAAGTATGGACTTGACAAATTTATGCATGCTATAAAAATGGTAGAAGACAACATTTTTCAAATAGAAGAGGTTGTTCAGGTTGACTCCCAGTATTGGACATCAAAGGAAAAAAATGAGGAAGAGAAGAGAAGAGTTACCAGGCAGTTTAGAAGTGTTAAAAGGACTCTTAAGACTCTGCAGGAAAATTACTTCTATGTTCCGGAGAAAAAACTTACAAAAGACAAAAGAAGAACTTATCAAAGAAGTTTAAAGAGAGTTGTTGAAAGAATAGTTAACATAGGCCCACAGTTTTCTATGATTATGGATATAGTAAGAAAGATGGATGAACTTGTGAATGAGTTGTACAGGTTAGAGCATAAACGAGAGGAACTTCTAAAGATTGAGGGGGAAATTAACAGCAAAAAAGAAAGCACTGATGGATTGACCCCTGAGGAAGAAAGAAGGCATGGTGAGCTATTCTATGACTTGCGGGAAGTTGACAGAAGGATAGATGCCATTGTCAATGAACTCGGGCTTGACAAAAATAATGCAAGAGCAACACTGGAGAGTATTAAAAAGGTGCTTAATGACCTTGATTTTGCCAAAAAGAAGATGACAGAGGGAAATGTGAGACTTGTCATAGGATTCGCAAAGAGATTCATGAACAGGGGGCTGGAGTTTATGGACCTTGTTCAAGAGGGAAATGCTGGACTTATAAAAGCTGTGGACAAGTTTGACTACAGGAAAGGATATAAATTCTCAACTTATGCCACATGGTGGATAAGGCAGTCCATTACAAGGGCAATTGCAGACCAATCTCGTACTATAAGAATCCCAATACACATGATAGAAACAATAACCAAAGTTTCACGCGCAGCCAGGGCGCTAATGCAGGAATTGGGACGTGAGCCAACCGTGGAGGAAATATCCAACTATCTTGATATATCCGGAGAAAAGGTAAAACAGGCGCTTGATTCTGCAAAGGAGCCTATTTCAATAGATAGACCAATAGGTCATGACCAGAAGAGCTTTGTTGGAGATTTTTTGGTTGACCAGCAGCAAAAAACCCCGAAAGAATTTGCCAGAGATAATATGATAAGGGAAAAGCTGGAAGAAGTTTTGAATACCTTATCGGATAGAGAGAAGAAAATACTTGAATATCGCTTCGGACTGAGGGGACATCCACCCAAAACCCTTGATGAGGTCGGAAAGATTTTTGATGTAACAAGAGAAAGGGTAAGACAGATAGAAGCAAAAGCACTGAGAAAACTCAAACATCCTATGAGGTTTTCCATGCTGAGGAGACTGCTTGAACCTGATAAAAGGGACTGAAAAAGTTTCTGCTGTAATTGTCGCTGCAGGACAGGGGAACAGGTTCGGACAGGATAAAATATTTTTCAATTTATATGGGAAACCTTTAATTTTTCGGACTTTAACAGCTTTTGAACATTCTCAGGTGAATGAAATAGTGGTTGTTACAAGGCCCGAGCACATTGAAAGAATGAGAGAAATGCAGACTTCCATAACAAAACTCAAGAATGTTGTGGAAGGCGGGGAACACAGAGGTGATTCCGTTTACCAGGGTTTGCTTGTGACTAACAATGAATTTATTCTCGTCCACGATGCGGCAAGGCCGTTTGTTTCTCCGGATTTGATTAACAGAGTAATAAAAGAGCTTTTTAAATTCGCTTCTGTTGTTCCATGTGTGAATGTTTCTGATACCGTGAGATTAATAGAAAATGGCATGCTTTACAATGCCATTGATAGGGAGAAGATTGCCATAGTTCAAACTCCTCAGGGTTTTCATAAGGATATTTTGCTTAAGGCTTTTGCATTAGCAATGTCACACAGGCAGTATTTTACGGATGAATCCACAATGGTTGATAAAGTATTGTCAATGCATTCCCATGTTGTAATGGGGGATAAGGACAATAAAAAAATAACATACAGGGAGGATATTCCGATGCAGGCAAATATCACAACAGGTATTGGTTATGATATTCACAAACTTAAAGATATGGGGAAGTTAATTGTAGGAGGCGTCGTTGTTTCCAATAAAATTGGGGTTGAGGCTCATTCGGATGGAGATGCCCTTGTTCATGCCCTGATTGATGCCATTTTGGGTGCCTTTTGCATGGAGGATATAGGCGTACTTTACCCCGACACTGATATGAAATACAGAGGGATAAAATCTACGGAGTTGCTGAAGGATGTCATGAAAAAGGTAGAAAATAGGGGCAATATCCTTTCGATTGATTGTGTAGTAAAACTGCAGCATGCAAAAATTGCACCATACAAAAAAATAATAAAAGATAACTTATCAAAAATAACAAAAGTTCCGGTTGATTTTATTTCCGTGAAGGGTAAGACAGGGGAGGGCATAGGACCTGTGGGAGAAGGAAAAGCAATAGAAGCCTATTGTGTTGTTTCTGCCGGGAGATTGGATAAAGCCTAATAAATGTAAGCTATCACCTCCTGCTCAGGCTTAATATTGTATTTTTGGGCGAAGTTCATATTTTTTATTGATAGCTCGATTAATTTTGATGAACCGCAGAGCATAAACGGTATATGCTCCTGTGCAGTTTTGTAAGTTTCGCTCCTTTGTGTGACTTTTATGCCATCCAGTGTAATATAGGATAGGGATTTTAGTCTGTCGCAGGTAATATTTGTTATGATATTTCCGAACCTGTCTGCATGCAGTACCATGCCTTTTATCTTTTTACCACTTATATGAGGACTCCACCAGTTTACAATACTAATGTTGCTTGTGGGTTCTGCTATTTCCTTTATTTCACCTCCGTTTATAATGTATGCGGATAGCGGTGAAAATATATCTCTTCCATGGAAGGTATTTGATAGTTTCCATGGAAGTCTTATTGACTTATTAAGTACGAAAAATTCTGACTTTTTGTTTTTTAAAAATCCGAGTATCCCGTTATCAGGCGCTACAAAAATATATGTTTTATATTTTGCGATAATGATTTTTCTCTCTGTGCCAACGCCTGGGTCAACTACGATTTGAAATACCGTGTGATGTGGAAAATAGGAATACGAAGAATATAGTATATAAGATGATTGTATAATGTTTTGCGGTACAACGTTATGTTCAAGGTCAATTATCTCTGCATAGGGGGCAATTGCTTTTATTACAGCTTTCATAATACCAACATAATGGGAGTCTGCACCAAAATCTGTGAGTAAAGCAACAATTTTATAGGAATCTTTTTCCGAATAATCGAAATATTTTCTGAAATCCATATATACATATTTTATAACAAAGTCTAGGCATATTCAAGCTCTTGGCGCTCTTTATCACGAAAATCTGTCATGAAAGTTTTATTCACAGGAATCTTCTCGAATGTGCCTGGATAAAAGCCTGATTTCTCTTTTATTCTTTGAATAAACGAGCATAATGAATTATAATAAAAAATATTATTAGCGAAAAGATAGGGAGGAAATTATGAATTATTTTCTGAGTGAAGAAGAACAAATGGTAAAAGAGCTTGCCCATAAAATAGCAGTGGAAAAAATCATACCTGTTAGACAAAAGTATGATGAAGAAGGTATTTTCCCTCATGATATAGTAAAGGTTATGGCTGAAAGTGACCTTTTTCGTGTTTTTATACCTGAAGAATACGAAGGACTTGGAGGCGGGATATTTTCAATGGCTTTGGCTGTTGAAGAGCTTTCCTGGGCATGCGGCGGCATTGCTCTTGCTTATGCGGGAACAGCTCTTGGCACGTTTCCTATAATCCTTTTTGGTAATGAAGAGCAAAAGAAAAAATATCTTCCCCGTATTGCAGCAGGGACACTTGCAGGATTTGCATTAACTGAAGCAGATGCCGGAAGTGATGCGGCCAATGTAAAAGCAAGGGCGGTCAAGGACGGAGATTATTTTATTTTGAATGGTACCAAGCAGTTTATTACAAACGGTGGAGAAGCGGATATTTACACGACGATAGTACTTACGGACCCTACAAGAGGAGCCAGAGGCGCAACTGCCTTTATTGTCGAGAAGGGTATGGATGGTCTGGAATTCGGGAAAAAAGAAAATAAGATGGGCATACGTGCTTCAGCGACAAGAGAGGTTATTTTCAGGGATTTAAAAGTACATAAGAGTCAGATACTTGGCAGGGAAGGTATGGGATATATGGTAGCTATGAGAACATTTGATTACACGCGTCCAGGTGTGGCTTCTCAGGCACT
>JALTEL010000684.1 GCA_027073945.1 Caldifarciminota bacterium
ATACAAAGATTTTTTATTTTCGCCTGTTCTGGTTTATAATATTATAACACGGAGAGGTGCCTGAGAGGCCGAAAGGGCACGACTGGAAATCGTGTGTCGGTTGAGAAATCGACCGCGGGTTCGAATCCCGCCCTCTCCGTTTAAAACATGGAATTTCTTACAACAGAACCGAGAGAAACAATTTATTCTGATTTTATTGATAAAATTCAGGAAAAACATAAGTGTGAGACCATAAAGGTTGAATCGAGTGCAGGTAGAGTTGTTTGCAAGGATATTAAAGCCCCTTTGAATATTCCTCCCTTTGATAGAAGCACTGTTGACGGTATTGCTGTGAATCATAGTGATGTTATAGGTGCCACACCCTCAAATCCCGTATATCTAACGATAAAAGGCACTGTGAAAATGGGACAAAGGCCGAATTTTTCACTCAACAAAGGGGAATCTGCTATTATATTGACAGGAGGTTGGTTGCCCGATGGTGCGGATTGTGTTGTTATGCTTGAGCATATAAACCTGTATGATAACCAATGTGAGGTTTTGAGAGCTATTGGAAGTGGTGAGAATGTGATTTTTAAAGGAGACGATATTAAAGAAGGATCAATATTAATTAAAAAGGGGAATGTTTTGAATGCAGCAACTATGGGCATGCTCCATTACAGCGGGATAACTGATGTCCCTGTTAGTATCAGACCTGTGGCCTTTTTGATATCAACAGGTGATGAAATAGAGAACCCTTATAAAAAAGATATCCCCGAAGGCCATATAAGAGATGCAAACAGCATAGTTATATCAGAACTTCTAAAAAAGGAAGGGGCGGTTGTAATAAATGGAGGGATCATAAGAGATGATGAGACTATGCTGCTAAAAGCAATTGAAAAAGGTATTCAAAATGCCGATATTGTCATAATCTCAGGAGGGAGCTCAAAGGGTAGCAGGGATTATACTGTTTCTGCCATCAACAAGGCAGGTGAGCCCGGCGTAATTTTTCATGGAGTGGCTGTATCACCCGGAAAGCCAACCATCTTTGCAAGGGTTCATAATAAGGTTATAATAGGTTTACCGGGTCATCCGGTGTCTTCTTTTGTAAGTTCTTTCTTATTCCTTTTGCCTTTGGTAAGGAAAATAACTGGTAGCAGTAAGGTTTATCCGAAACCTCTGTGTAAAGTGAAAGTTGCTGCGAATATTCCGTCTGCAGAGGGCAAAGAAAATTGGATAAGGGTGAAAATAAAAGATGGCACGGCTCACCCTGTTTTTTCGGATTCGGGAATATTGTCCAGTTTGGCATTTTCGGACGGATTTATACGAATAGATGCTAATTCCGAGGGTGTTAAACTCGGTGAACACGTGGAGTTTTATCCTTACGATGCTCTATAAAAAATCAACTATTATTATTGCAATTGTCATTGTACTGGCTCTGTCTCTGTGGATAAATTTGCACAAGATATTAAAAACTGGCAGGGAAATGATAATTGATAATTCAAAACTGATTTCAGATGTGATTTATTCTGCGAATGTGGTTTTGCTTGATAATGAACAGGAGATACAGAATAATTATGCAAATATGCTGAAGGAAGCTGTTTCTCTTGTAAAAAAAGGCAGCATATCGCTTGAGAATATAAGGAATCTTTACAATATTGACGGCATTTTTATTGTGAATAAACAGGGCAGGGGACAGGTGACCAACAAATTTTTGTTTAGTATGATTAAAGATTCTCTTGCGAGTGTTGAAAAGGATTTTTCCATAGCAAAAAAAATTGAGGATTATTATGTATATTCAGTGCCATATACCCGTGAATGGATAATTGTAGCGATCAGAACTGATAAGGTGGATGCAAGAGTGGCAAAATACGGACTTGAGCACTTTTTTGATGAGCTTTCAAAACAGAGAAATATTTACTTTGTACTGCTTCAGGATAGTACCGGTACGGTATTCTCAACTATCAATTCAAGGTACATGCAGAGTTTTATTCAGGATACATTCCTTTTTAATGTGTATGCAAATGGTGTCCCCATGTCAAGAGAGATTACCCTCAACGGGCGGAAAGTTATTGAAACGGTTTCACCTTTTTCATACAGGGATTTTAGGGGGGTTATGCGCATAGGTGTGCTTAAGGAACCGTATACTGCTGTATTGAGGCATAGTGAAAGAGAAGTCATTATTATCCATATCATTATATTAATTGCCGGAATAATACTCGTTCTTGCGGGCTTTAACCTTTCCGCTGCAAAGAGAAGCATTAATACAATGACAGAAATGATACAGGCAATTCCCATAGGCACGCTTTATCTGGATAATAATGGCAATGTTATTGCAAAAAACAGCTTTGCCGACAAAATTGCACCCAATTATGTTGCTTTTGCCAAGTACAGAGATATACTCGACAAACTGGAGGCGGGAAGTGTTTTTGAATCCGAAGAAAGGGAAGCAGGCATACATATCACGTATTTCAAAGTAAAGAATGGCTATGTCCTGCTTATAAGGCCAATATCAGAGATAGATGCCGGCAAAAAATTAAAAGAGTATGAAGTGCTTGGGAATATCTCAGCTGAAATTGCACATGAGATAAAAAATCCCCTTAATGCGATTTCCATGACTGTTCAACAGTTGAATATGGAAGGTAAAAGGGAAGAGTACAACATCATACTTAGAGAAATTGCGAGAATAGAGGAAAGTATAAATAGGTTTGTTGCAATTGCAGCACCTCTTAGATTGAGAAGGGAATGCCTTGATATATTTGAGCTTGTTGACGAGGCTGTTAAACTTTTCAAAAATAATACAAAGCACGTTGATATTATAAACAAAACCGAACATATAAAGATGCTGGCAGATAGGTATAAAATAAGGGAGGTGGTTGTAAATCTCATTAAAAATGCCCTTGAGGCGAGTTTTGAAAAAGGTGAAATTATCATTTACTCAAGGGTTTCCGATAAGTATCTGTCAGTATTTTTTGAGGATAAAGGGAGCGGAATGGATAAAACAACGGTTAATCGCATTTTTGAGCCATTTTTCACCACAAAGAAAGGTGGTGCGGGTCTTGGACTTTACTATGTAAAAAAGGTTGTTGAGTCGCACAGTGGAAAGATATTTATCAGTTCCAGTACGGGAAACGGGACAAAAATAGAGTTGAGGTTTATTCGGGATGAAAATATTGGTTGTTGATGATGAAGAGAGCCAGAGAAAAATTCTGGCATCTTTTTTAAACAGAAGCGGATATACCGTAATGACCGCGGAAAGCGGTAAGGATGCAATTGATAAATCTAACAGAGATATTGACCTTGTTTTGCTGGATATGAGACTTGGAGACATGAGCGGAATGCAGGTAATGAACAAGCTACTTGAAAAAAATCCCTTACTTGATGTAATAATCATTACGGCTTACGGTACTATAGAACAGGCAGTTTCAGCAATGAAAAAAGGTGCCTTTGAATATCTGTCCAAACCTATCAATCTAAATGAATTGCTTGTCCTTATCGAAAAAGTAAAGGAAAAAAGACTATTAAAAGTCCGTATACAGGCACTTGAAGAAGAACTGGATGTAATGCAAAAGAGTAAGACAATCATAGCAGAGAGCAATAGCATGAAAGATATTCTAAGGGAGGCAATGAAAATTGCCCAAACAGATGCCCCGGTGCTTATTACGGGAGAGAGCGGAACAGGTAAAGAGGTCATTGCCAGGTTTATCCATGTATCTTCAAAACGTTTGGGAAGGTTTATCCCAATTTCCTGCGCAGCAATTCCAGAAAATTTACTTGAGTCGGAACTTTTTGGCTATGAAAAAGGAGCATTCAGCGGGGCGGATAAGTCAAAACCGGGAAAGATTGAGCTTGCAGAGGGCGGTACGCTCTTTCTGGACGAAATAGGAGAAATGAAACCGGAACTGCAGGCCAAGCTTCTCAGGGTGCTTCAGTCCTATGAAATAGAGAGACTTGGCAGTACAAAAAGTCAGAAGGTCAATGTCAGGATAATTGCCGCTACAAACAGGGACGTGGAAGAGCTTGTGGAAGACGGGAAGTTCAGGCAGGACCTTTATTATAGACTTAATGTGGTAAGATTACATATTCCTCCTCTAAGAGAGAGAAGGTCAGATATAGTACCTTTATGCAATTATTTTTTAAAATTTTATACGCAAAAGTATGTAAAAAGGATACGGGGATTTACAAAAGATGCTCTGGCATGTATGCTCTCCTATAAATGGCCGGGGAATGTTCGTGAATTATCCAATGTTATAGAGCGGGCCGTATTATTGGCATCAAAAAATCTCATAGCCGCAGGAGAATTGGCGGTATGTAATGTTAGTGAAAAGAAGCAAGGCGATTCTTTGAGGCTTGAGGATGTGGAGAGAGCGCATATTAAACATGTGCTTGAGATTACACACAATAATATCAAAGAAGCTGCACGATTATTGGGCATACACAGAAATACACTCAGCAAAAAACTGCGGCAATTTTTTCCTGAAAAATTTAAGAAGAACGGAGGGCAGGTTTGATTATATCCCTTATGCTTATATCTTCATTGATAATAAATGAGGTGATGGCCAATCCGCTTGGACCGGAATCCGGTTCAAACTCGCCCGGAGATAGAAATGAATTTGTTGAATTATTCAATAACACAGAAAATTCAATGAATATAAACGGATATTACATTGCTGATAAGATGGAAAAGGATAGCCTGATTCCCTATCCAGATTCATCCATATTGAATATCTATCCCGGATGTGTTATCTCATACACCATCCCAGCATACGGGTTTGCCGTTATTCTTGACAGGGACTACTTAAATGCAGGTGAAAATCCCATACCCTATGCAATTGACAGCGGGACAGTGCTTCTTTCAACTTACGATACGGATATTGGAAACGGTCTTGCAAATACGGATTGGTTAATTTTACTCAATGGCAATAATGATACCATAGATTCTTACGGAACACCATCTGATACAACAGACAATATTCCCATTTCGGCTCCTGACGGTTTCAGTGTTGAACGTGTAAATCCGTTTGGTAATGATGAGGCTTCCAACTGGAAAATAAGCAGAGATTCTTCAGGCTCAACTCCGTCCAGAAAGAATTCATGGACATTCGCATACAATCTATCGGTCGATTCTCTTGTTTTGAATAAGGAAACTTATGTGCCGGGCGATACATTATGGTTTACAGCTTTTATTGAAAACACAGGGTACAATGAAATTGACAGTTTTTCTGTACTTTATGGTATTAGTGACATGGAGAAGAAGTACATCACCGTACCTGTTATGCCTTACACACTCTATAAATTCTCAGATACCTTGTTTTATATACCAGAGGGTTACAATCCTTTTGAGTTTCAGGTACTATTAAAGGATGAGGACTCTACTGATAATGTTCTAAGGAAATATGTGGCATGCGGCCAAACCCCGGTGGTGATTAATGAGATAATGTACAATGATGAAGTTGAATGGATTGAAATTTTCAACAATAATTCGGACACTGTATGGGTTGGCAATTTCACAATAATGGATAGGTCAGGAACACAGTCGGATAAGATACCTCAAATTTACATTTTGCCCTATGGTTTCCTTGTATTCGTATCAGATTCTTCATTTGCCACCAGATTCCCGGGAGTACCATTTACTTACTTACCTCATTTTCCTTCCCTTAACAATAGTTCCGAAACAGTGTACCTGATTGACAACACAGGAACAATTGTGGATTCCGTGCATTATACCTCATCCTATGGAGGAGCATACGGTAAGTCAATGGAAAAAGTGAACCCGGTATTGCCTTCAAGTTCGGCAGGCTCCTGGGGCACATGTCAGGATGTTGCAGGAGGGACTCCTTGTAAGAAGAATTCCATATATGAAGAGGAAGTGCAGCATAAAGATTATCTTTCATTTTCAAGTAAAATAGTTAAATATAACTCTTCTAATAACAGAATACTTATTTCGTACAATGTGCCCGAGGAAAATACAGATGTTTCTTTTTACCTTTTCAGACTTGATGGAAAGTGCCTGGGGAAAATATACGGTGAAAAGTCTTATGAAAATAGGGGAAGTTTTTTATGGTATGGAACAACTCCGCAGGGAGAGAAGCTCAAAACAGGGGCATATATTCTGTATTTTGAAGCTGAAGGGAAAAAGATATACAAGCAAAAAGTTGTGTTGGGCATTGAGGAATGATTCAGCTTACCGATATATCTAAAAGCTTTCAAGGTAAAGCGGTAATAGACAGTGTGAGCTTTTCCATAAATCAGGGAGATAAAATAGGCATCATCGGTAAGAATGGTGCAGGAAAAACCACACTGCTTAGGATTGTTGCAGGGCTTGAACCACCGGATGAAGGTAGAATTGTGAAGAGTGATGGATTTACTGTAGGTTATTTGCCCCAAAAAGATATAACTCTTAACAACAAGCTTTCGGTTATTCAGGAAGTGAAATCAGGAGACAAAAAATTTGTTAAGTTATTTTCGGAAATGGAAGAAAAGAAAGAGAATGACCCTGTTGGGTATGCGCATATTGTTGACGAATTTTTAAATCATGGCGGTTACGAGATAGAGGCAAAAGCTGCGAAAATTCTGGTTTCACTCGGATTTAAGGAAAGCGATTTTAACGAGCCTGTTTCCAATTTCTCGGGAGGATGGCAGAAGAAAATTCAAATTGCCAAATTGCTTTTAAGCAGTCCCTCCCTTTTGCTGCTTGATGAACCAACCAATAATTTGGATGCAATTTATATTGAGTGGTTTATAGAGTATCTAAACGAGGAAAAAAGGGGTGTTGTGGTTGTGTCACATGACAGATATTTCTTGAACGGGACAACGGATAAAACATGGGAGTTATCAGGTGGCAGATTGTATTTTTATAATGTGCCTTATTCCAAATATGTGCCACAGAAGCAAGCATTTACGCAAAAAAAACAAAAGGAGTATGAAGAGGCTCTTGAGTTGATAAGCAGGTACAAAAGATATGTGGAGAAAAACAGGTACAATAAGAAAACAGCAGGCAGGGCACGCTCAAGAGAAAAAATGCTTGAAAGAATCGTTATTCCAAAGAAGCCTGAATATGAAGAGGCTATAGAGTTCAAAATACAGGCAAAGGGACATTTGCCGGGAGATTTACTGATAGCAAAGGATATATCAAAATCATTCGGAAGCAAACTCGTTATTGAGAATGTCAACTTAATTGTAAAGCCTGGAGATAGAATATGCATACTCGGGGAGAATGGCTCGGGCAAAACCACTTTGTTGCGTATATTGGCAGGAAAATTAACACCTGATAGAGGTGAGGTCTTTGTAAATCAATCTATTGAAACGGGTTATTTCAGTCAAATTGATGAAGAAACACTTGATGAAGATTTAACTCCGTGGGACATGTTGCTTTCCGAACGCGAAACAATAACTTATACGGAAATTTATACGCTGCTTTCCACTTTTGATCTGAGTGAAGAAAAAATGGAGAAAAAAATTAAGTATTTATCCGGAGGAGAGCGGTCGCGGCTGAGACTTCTTATATTGTTCTCAAAAAGAAAAGACCTTCTTATACTGGATGAGGTAACCAATCATCTGGATTTGCACTCAAGAGAAGCCCTGGAGGATGCTCTTTTGCAATATAGAGGCGGACTGGTGTTTGTTTCTCATGACAGGTATTTTATAGAAAAGATAGCAGGAAGATATTTTATAATTGAAAATAATACTTTACGGAGTTTTATAGGAGATTACAAGGCATATATGAATATAATAAGAAAAAACAGTAATATAAATGCCGAAAAAAGCAAGAAAAAAACCGATTATTTTGAGCTTAAAGAACGGCAGAGACAGGAAAGAAAGAAACGAAGGCATTACCAAAAGCTCCTTGCAGAGCTTGCCAAAATTGAAGATATTATAGAAAGTACAGAAGCGTATCTTAAAAGTATGGAAAAGGAATTTGAGAATCCTGATAACGTTGATGAAAAAATTTTCGCGGATTATCAAGAGAAAAGACACAGGCTTGAAGACCTTTACAGGAAATGGGAGCATTTGAATCTCACTATTGAAGAAATTGAGAGAGCTCTTTAATTCAAAACTCCGGAATAACGCTTACTAATACTATTTTTGATTGTCCTGCTTTATTCGATGAGATATCTTTTTAAAATTTTTACGCGCTGGCATATATCTCCGCTGAATATATAGGATATAACAGCTACACCATTAATACCTGCTGCGAGTATTTTTGATATATTGTTATTGTTAATGCCACCTATGACAAACACGGGAATGCTTAACTCACAAGCTGCTTTTTTTAAGACTTTTATGCTGGTGTGTGTCTTTTCGGGTTTTGTGGGAGATGGAAATGGCGAACTAAATGCCACATAATCTGCGCCCATCTTTTGGGCTGTAAGTGCCATTTTTATATCTCCGTAAACGGAAACTCCTACCAGCAGTCCTTTTTTTCGCAAAATTGGGATATTCTCAAGGCTATAATCCTGTCTTCCTAAGTGAACTCCTTCTGCACCTGATTCAAGGGCTATATATGGATTATCGTTTATGATTATGGGAATTTGGAAAGGGACCAGTAATCTGTGCAGTTCTTTGCCCATTTTAATCAAGTCCGTGTCCGCCATTTTTTTGCTTCTTATCTGTATAATATCCGCACCGCACTTTGCCACTGTCAGCATTTTGTGAATAAAATCAGGTGTATCCATAGGCTCAGGGCTTACTATGTAGAGGCTATTTTTCTTTAATTTTAGGTGGCTCAAGTCGAAATTTAAAACCTGTTTTTTCTGAAAATTTATAGAGGTGAGCATCGACATAAGCATCTGCAAGGGAAAATAGAAATATACCCAGGAAATACATTCCATCAGAAAAGGTTTCCCTTTTATAGTAGTCTTGTATATACTGTTCGTTTGATTTTTTGTAATTGATGTAGTCACTTATTGTATATGCGCCGAAATAAACTTCTCCACAAGCTATTAAAATACCTTTTATATAACTGTGCGTGTAAAATTGTCCTCCTCCGGGTATGGCTGCAGATAGTAATACGGCTTTGGTAGGGCTTTTGGAAGGTATGGAAAGTGCTAATATTATTAAAAAGATGTGCATTGCATTTGTTTTTCCAATTGTTCCCATTCCTGATGTACTGCCCTGGAGAGCTCATCCTGCTGAATTGGTGTTGCACCTATTTTTGTGACTTCAAGCCCTGCACCAATGGATGAAAGTAATGCAGATTGCAGGGGCGAATTTCCAAGTAGGTCGGATAACGCGAATAGGGATATTACAACATCTCCGGCACCTGTAACATCATAAACTTCTCTCTTTAAGGCTGGTATTGAACACACACTATCCGCTGTAACCAGCAGCATGCCCTGTTCCCCCATTGTTACGAGCAGTATATTACTTATCATCTCTTTCTTAAACCATAGAGCTTCTTCCTTTAGATTGATGTTTTCTCCTCTGTATCCTATTGATGCAAGGAATTCCGATTTATTGGGCTTCAAAGCGTATACGTTTGCATAAAGAGGAATGTTTTTCACCTTAGGGTCAACAAATAGCTTCTTACCGGAGTGTTTTAAGTCTCTTATCAATTTGTTGGTTATAAAACCTTTGTCGTAATCCTCTATAATAACGCCATTGAATTTATCCAATTTATCCTTAAGTATTGCCAGCACCTTTGACTCTGTTATCGGGTCTATTTGCGTCCTGTCTTCCCTGTCAAGCCTGATGATATGATGGGACTTTGAAATGACCCGTGTTTTTACGGTAGTTGGTCTTTTTTTGTCTCTTATAATACCTTCCGTATCTATATTATAGCTGTTCAGTTCGCTGATAATAATGTTTCCGTAATTATCATCTCCTATCACGCCGAAGAGAGTTACATCCATACCCAGTTGGGCGAGTATCACGGCGACATTGGCAGCCCCACCTGGCTTATGCTTTTCGTCTTTTAATTCTACAACCGGTACTGGAGCTTCCGGAGATATTCTATTAACCATACCCTCTACGTATTCATCCAGTATTATATCTCCAACAACTGCAATATGCTTTTTATCAAAGTTTAATTTCATTTTTAAAACCATCCTTTATGTCTGTTTTTATAGTATTTACCATAATGTATATAATTTCAAGCAAATGCATGTTATTCATTAGAAACATTCTATGATATTTTTCATCGTGAAAAGACCTTTTATATTACCGTATTCGTCCACAATAACTGCGAACTTACTTGTGGATTCAGATAGTCGCTCTACTACAGAGACTACTGTGGAATATTCTGGCAAAAATATAGGTATGCTGATGTATTTTGCAATATTTACGTTTTTATCTTTCAGTAAAATAGTTAAGTATTTACTCTCTATAATTCCGGATATATTGTCAATATTTTTGTGATAAGCAAGTGCATAATCGGAGAGAAATAACTTATTTAAATCCGCTCTGGCAGCGATGTTTACAAAAGCTACTTTGCGAAGGGGAATCATATGCTTTTTTACAGGATTATTGAGGATTTTAACCGTCTGCTTAATATAGGAAAGCTCTTCATCAATATCTGGAAAGGTTTTCTTTAATTCAACCAGAAATGAAATAGCCTCCTCTGTGCTTTTATAGTTTGCTCTGCTGTATTCTCCTGCGAAGCTATTTTTAAAGATACCTGCGAAGCTTTTGATTACTGGAAGAAAAAAGCTATAAGATAGGTAAATGAATGAAGAGAGAGCACGTACAATTTTTCTATAAATTAACAGAGATAGGGTTTTTGGTATGAGTTCCGCAAATATGAAGAGAAGAAATGTCATGGCAAAACCGGTTACAATGTTGGCACGTGAGGCTGGCAATAAATGAAACTGCAGGACAGCCTTTTTAAAGAATATGGTTGATGCCACTATACCGATATTTGTACCGATGAGAACGGTTATAATAACCTCATGAGGGTTATTGGAAAAGAAATCTCTCATACCTTTCTTGAATTTGTCTTGAAAGAATGTTTTGTTTACAAGTAGATAAGACATTTCATAGGAATTAAACACAGCTGTCAATGCTATACCGATAATTGCAAGTATTAGGAAAGTCATAATTTTATCTTCACCTTTTCTATAACGCCGCTGCTTTTCTTTAGTATTTCAAATTTTATGCCTTTTATAAAGATAGTTTCACCTTCTTCTGGTATACCTCCGGCATGTGCCATAATAATACCCGCAACAGTATCATTCTCACTGGAGATCGCTATACCTGTTTCTCTTTCTATTTCGTCAACAAATGTGTCGGCATCCACTATAAATTCATTATCATCTAATTTTGTTATTTTCAAACTTGTCGTGAATAATTTCCAGAGGTCATCCATTGAGATAATGCCTGATATATCGCCATATTCATTTATTATAACAGCGAAATCGATATCATGTCTCTTTATGGATTTTATATATTCTCGTATAGTAGCTGTTTCCGGGAAAAACCATGCCTCTTTTAACAATGTATTGATTTTTTCATTGTAAGGTGCATGGGTTAATTCTCTTGTATCAAGAATCCCTTTTACCTCACCTTTTTTGTCAGAACAAATATAGTATCTATGGGGATATGTGGCGGTTTTATGCAATGCCTCCTGCACGGTGATCCCATAATCCATGAAAACAATGTCTTTTTCTTTTGTCATTATTCTTTTTACATCTTCTGTTGAAAGCAAAATCGCCTCCCTGACGGATTTGACCGATGGGAAGCTTTCTTTGAATTCTTTGAATATAGTTTCGGCGTCTTTTGTTTTGAGCTGTTTTTGTCGTATGCCTTTAAATGGCCAGGATATGGAAATCGTAATCGGCTTTATTATAGATTTCAATACAGAAATAACATGAATGAAGTTGTTGACAAAAAAAACTGGTTTTGTTAAAGCAATCATCTTTGGTGTAATTTCACCCAAAAATAATAGAAGTGGTGTGAAGAGTGCTATATTTAGCAGGCTCTCGATGCTAGGGCTGTATTTTTTAAACAGGGATGCTGTAATACTTGTAAATATCAGCGATGCGAAGCTGTTTACAAGTAAATTTAGAAACAGTATGCTTCCCAGAACGTTTTCTCGTTCATCCCATAATCTGTATAGTTTCTTTTTTACAGCAAGATTTCGTATACTTTCTCTATCATGGGCGGATAATGAAAAAAATGCCGTTTCAAATCCGGAAAAAATGAAGGAAAAGACGAGCAAAATCAGGAGGAGTATATAGTTTTCCATCTTTTTAGGTAAAATGCCTGTTTGCTCTCCATTAATTTCACGTATTTTTCAATTTTATGGTCATAACCGGACAGATGCAGGAGTGCATGTATTAAGTAGAGTCCCAGTTCTTCAATATAGGTTGTATGGTAAGCTAAGGCATTTTTTCGTGCTGTATCAACGGATATATAGATTTCACAATGATTGCCAAGGCTATAAGCCAAAACGTCTGTATCCCTATCTCGCTTTGTTGATATGTAGTTTAATCTTTTCATATACGACCCGGATGTGAAGATTGCAAAAACCTTTTTACATGGTATGTTCATGTCTTTTGTTATTTCGTTGAATAATATCTTGAGTTTTTTTTTGAATCCGTAAGGCAGGTATATACCCTTACGCTGAGTCTTTGCTATTATTATTTGCATTCGGATATTCAACACGCGGATGTGCGATGGATTTTGCCATTTTGAAAAAAGCTTGACCAATTCTGGAAATCTCCAGAAGCGTGAGATTGGAATTGTCTAATTCTCCTTCCTCTATTTTCTGCGATATAATCCTTGCTATAAGTTCCTTGACAGCCTTGTCTGAAGGGGATTTTAACGTCCTGACAGCGGCATCTATCGAATCCGCGAGCATTACAATAGATTCCTCTTTTGATGCGGGAAGCGGACCGGGATATCTGAAACTGTCAATATCAACGTCCTTTTTTAAATCAAGTGCTTTTTGATAAAAAGGTTTTAATACGGATTTTCCATGATGTGTTTGTATCACTCTGATTATATCCATTGGAAGTCTGTATTTTTGTGCCATTTCCACACCGTCTTTAACATGCCCTATTATAACACTCGCACTCATTTCGGGAGAGAGCAGGTCATGAGGATTCTCTCCGCTCTGGTTTTCAATAAAAAAGCTCGGGTGCTTCATTTTTCCTATGTCGTGGTAATATGAAGCCACTCTTGCCAGTAAAGAGTTAGCCTTTATTGAATCCGAAGCAACAGCAGCAAGATTGCCCACTGAAACAGAATGCGTGAATGTTCCAGGTGCACGCTCGGATAGCTCTTTTAAAAGGGGATGATTAAGATTTGACAGTTCAAGCAGCCAGAAATCCGTGACATTATTGGATATTCTCTCGTATATAGGTAATGTTCCCATAAATAGAAGCACTGAAACAAGGGAACTTACTACACTGTTTATGGCAAGACTATTGATATTTATAACAGTAGCCTGAGAAAATCCTCTCGTGAAAAGGAAACTCAAAAATAGTTCAAGTACAAATATGATTAGAAATGCAAAATATATTGCAAATCTGTTTTTAACCGTTCGACTTGATAAAATGGATGAGAATCCGACAAGTAAATTGTAGAGTAGGACAGATACTTTACTTCCAGCATATATTGACAGGATTGATGAAATGAGAAATACAAAAAAGAATGTATCATTCTCACCCATTACTATGGATAAGAGCAGACCGGCAAACGGTATAAACGTGTAAAATTGATTGAAGTTATTTCTCACAACAATGTTATAAGCGACTATAATAAGCAGATATACAACGCCAACTGAAACAGCTCTATCTATTTGAAATATTTTGACGGGGTCAAATAAATAGAGAATAGATAGAAAAGCAATTATCAGTGTTAAGAAAATTGCGCGTCTTGTCCATGGCATTTGCCATAGAGAACCCTTGAACTCAACTTTTCTCGTATCGTACATGGATATAAGCTTTCTTTTTATGAGCGAATTAATGGTGTCACCCTTGCTGAATATTTTTTCACCTTTTTCTACCAGAGTTAACGTTTCGGATATGCCTGATGCCGCCTTTTTACGCTTTTTTTCAGTGAAATCTTTCATATAAGCACAGTTGGGGATTACATATTGGTCGGTGATATTTTCAAACAGAGCCCTTTTGACACTGTCCATGGGATAAAAGGTGTAACTTTTTTTGTCTATATAATTGAGCGCATAGGATACGTCTCTGAAATAAGTTGTGGGATATAGTCTCTCATTGCTGTTAATTATGACAACAGCACTATCGGCTGTTAATAGATTTTTGTTTTGAACAATCAGCCAATTATATACCCGATGGAGTGTTTTCTTTATGTTTCTCCTGACTTTATCAGATATGTCAAGTGAGTCCAGCAGGTTAAATACGGAATCCCTGACATTTCCATTATAAGAAAAATAGGGATATACGGAATGCATGGCAATTTGCCTTTCTCTTGTCAGTTCCTTATCGCTTTTTTTGACCGGAAATGAATAGGGGGCATAAAAGTCCTGCTGTGCAATGTCCCCCACTTTCAAGGATTTTAATGACAATTCCCCCTTGTAAGGG
>JALTEL010000685.1 GCA_027073945.1 Caldifarciminota bacterium
TTATAGGATTCAAAGTTGCAGCATCTTTTACCTTGATAACGAGGCTTTGATATTTATCAGAAAGGTACATTATATATTTCAGCTTTTTACCTCTTTGTACACTTACAAAGTCGGATACTTTCTCATACTCGGGACTCTGTATATGCACATGATAAACCCCTTCTCCAATATAATCCGTTTCATATACACCGTTTTTGTCCGTTGTACCGGTATAATCCCCGATGCGAACCAGTGCCCCTTCAATAGGAGCCTTCGTTTTCTCGTCTTTTGCAATAATTACAACCTTGCCAAGAGCTTTGGAAGCTTTAACAAAGAATTTAAGTTCACATGATGCATTGACAACAAAATCAGGCGCAAAATCCGGGAAGGGGCCCTTAAAACCTGTATAAGCAGGATTGAGTACGGGGGGTCTTGCACCAAGCGTATCTCTTGTATACAACGGATAGTCAAATCCAAATTTGAGTTTGAGCCGCCTGCCCAATTGTACGGGCGTGCCTATACTTACGAAAATAGGACCGCTGCCAACACCGTCTTGAGACATATAACGACCATCCCAGAACTCAATGAACGGTGAAAGAACAAGACCTTTTCTTTCAATTGCGAGCCCAACAATACCAACATTATAATCCGAGCCTTCAAACGGTAATTGATAATTGTTAACACCACCCAGATTCAAATGAACATTGAATAGGCGGCCTTTTCTTGACAGAGCGAGTATTGCACCATAATCATAGAAATTGCTCGTAAAATCCCTGAACAGTCCCCCCTTTGTAATAACCCTGCTTGTAGTACTGTCAATGCCATGCTCTCGCTGAGCACCCAAAGGTAAAGTTACAATCGGCACAAAGCCAAGATAAAATGATTTACCTATGCCAGTTGAGAATTTAAGATCAAATATAACATCACCCGGTCCCCTGCTCTGTCTCTCAACAGGTGTCTTATAATCGTCAATATAGTACGGAATCATCACACTCATACCGAGATTATCTGAAAAATTGTATGATACACCTGCATAGATGTTATTGGCAACTGCCTTGTAACCTGCCCTGTTTCCTCTCCAGTATGATACAGCAGGAAATGCTATAATACCCGTGTGTGCGCCAACCATGTAAGCGCGTTCCGTTCTCTGCACATTATTCCCTGTCCAGAGCACAGTCTGCGCATATCCAAAACCACCGATTAGCAATAATATAATAAACTTTTTCATCATGTTTCATATTTTAAACCAATTCACCAATCCTGTCAAGTTTTTATATATGATAACCCAGCACAAAATATAAAATTAAGCTTGCATGCACACATTTGAGCATCCGAAAAATCTGGTTTATAATTTACAGATAGCATAAGGAGGATTAAAATGAGTGAAATAGTATCCATATACGCAAGAGAAATCCTTGATTCAAGGGGTAATCCCACAATTGAAACAGAAGTTGTGCTTGAATCTGGAATTTACGCAAAAGCAGCTGTTCCGTCCGGGGCATCCACGGGAAAATATGAAGCAGTGGAACTGAGAGATGGTGATAAAAGCAGATTCAATGGAAAGGGTGTATTAAAAGCCGTTGAAAATGTCAATGAACGAATAGCGGATAAAATAGTAGGTATGTATTCAGAAGAACAGGCCGAGATAGATAGCGCAATGATTGAGCTTGACGGCACACCCAATAAGGCGAATTTAGGTGCAAATGCAATTTTGAGCGTATCTTTGGCCGCTGCAAGGGCAACAGCTGAAGAGTATGAACTTCCGCTTTACAGTTATATAGGCGGAATTAATGCCAGCTTGCTACCAGTTCCTCAGTTCAACATACTGAATGGAGGAAAACATGCCGATTCGGGCATTGATATTCAGGAATTTCTTATAATACCTGCAGGAGCTCCAAATTTCAAGGAAGCTTTCCGTTACGGGGCTGAAGTTTATCATACTCTGAAGGGCATACTCAAGAACAAAGGATATGTAATCAGTGTAGGAGACGAAGGCGGATTCGCACCACATCTCAAAAACGGAGAGGAAGCCATACAATTAATCGTTGAAGCAATCAAGCAGGCCGGTTATGTTCCCGGCAGAGATATTTATATTGGCATAGATTCGGCCGCATCATCTTTTTATGCCGACGGAAAATACAAATATGAAGGTAAAGATAGAACAGCCGAGGACATGATTGAATACTACGAACGTCTCGTTGATACATATCCATTCATCTCCATTGAAGATGGCCTCGATGAAGAAGATTGGAACGGGTGGAACTTAATGGAAAAGAGACTCGGGAAAAAGGTGCAAATAGTAGGAGACGACATCTATGTGACAAATCCAAGCAGGCTGGCAAGAGGCATAAAGGAAAAAGCATCCAATTCCGTGCTGATAAAATTAAATCAGATTGGGACATTGACGGAAACGATGAATACTGTAAAAATGGCAAATCAGGCCGGTTTTACAGAAGTAGTTTCTCACAGGTCGGGTGAAACCGCCGATACGTTTATTTCTGATTTTGTCGTGGGCATGAATATAGGCCAGATAAAAAGCGGTGCACCATGCAGAATTGAGAGGGTTGAAAAATACAATCAATTAATGCGGATAGAGGAAGAATTAGGGGAAGCGGCAAAATACGCTGGACGTGAGATATTCGCTAATTTTTCAAAAATTAACGGGTAGCAAAACGCAGTGATACAATACACATTTGCTTGCCTGTACTTGAATTTTCGTTTATAATGTATAACTAATGGGGATGTAGCTCATCCGGGAGAGCATCGGCTTTGCAAGCCGGGGGCAGGGGGTTCGAGTCCCCCCATCTCCATAAAAGTAGGTGTATGAAAATTTTATTTTTTTTATTGATAAATACAGGACTACTCAACAGCGGATTTAGTAATAGCATGCAACACTCAATGCCCAATACCTGTGTTTCGTTTTCATTCAGCACAGATCAGGGAATTACCGCATCTTTTTTTAAAAACTTTGTTCATTCACACAACCTTATTATAAACGCTGGTATAATTCAAACCGGCATAAACAAAACAAAAATCTCGAATGGTTTTAATACATTTATCAATCCGGATATTACATATAAAACCTCTTTTAAATCAATAAACTTCAGTTTTCATTTTAATATGGTATATCCGGTGGGAATATCATATGAAAATATTTTTATAACTAATAAACACTGGAGGTTAAAATGAGAGTGGCTGTTTGTGACCCAATTGATAAAAACTCCATGGAAAAAATAAAACACCTTGGGTATGATATTCTGGATTATTCCCAGATTTCAAAGGATGAACTCCCCGGGCATCTAAAAGATGCCGATATTCTCATTGTAAGAAGCGCCACAAAGGTAAAAGGTGATTTTTTCAATCATCTCAAAAATACCAAATTAATAATAAGAGGCGGGGTCGGACTTGATAACATTGACCTTGTAAAATCCAAAGAACTTGGAATCGAAGTAAAAAATACGCCAAAGGCAAGCAGCATTTCTGTAGCAGAGCTTGTATTTGCACACATTTTCGCTTTGTCCCGCCATATTGTACGTGGAACAACAGGAATTAAAAACAGCAAATGGGAAAAGAAACAGCTAAAGGGCGTTGAACTGTACGGAAAGACAATAGGCATCATAGGTATGGGGAGAATAGGAAGAGAAGTGGCAAAAAGGGCATTGGCTTTAGGTATGAATGTGCTGGGTTATGATGTAATGGCATTTCCCGGGGAACTTGCTAAAAAGGCTTCACTTGAGGAAATTTTTAAACAATCGGATATTATCACACTGCATGTACCTTTAATTGAAAGCACTCATCACCTGATAAATGCTGATACAATAAAGAGTTTAAAAGATGGTGTTATAATAATAAACTGCGCGAGAGGTGGCATAGTTGATGAAGAAGCTCTTTATCAGGGATTAAAAAGCGGAAAAATTGGCGGAGCAGGACTGGATGTTTACGAAAAAGAACCGCCTGTAAATTCACCGCTGTTTGAGATTGGGAATGTTACTCTTACTCCGCACATAGGGGCATCCACTTCCGAAGCTCAGGCAAGAATAGGAGAGGAAATAGTGGCTATATTATCGGAGTTCAAGAAATAATGGAACAGAGCAGAATACTTGGTTCTTTAAGGGCATTACTTGAAATCAGTGCGGAAATTAATTCGTTAAAACCACTGGATTTGCTGCTTCAACTCATTGTTAAAAAGGCGGATTTTCTCTTTCACGAATCTTACAGCTCCATAATCATCTATGATGAAGCAAAAGAGAAATGGATTCAGGGTGTTAGTTCCGACCCGGAACATAGGTATGACATTCACCGTTTTGTTCGTCCCAATGGTGCTTCTCATTACATAGCCACAACAAAAAAAGAATTAATAGTAGAGGATACTTCTAACAGCGAATTCGGGCATCATCCTTTCCAGCTCACAGGTAATATTAAATCTTTTATAGGTGTTCCAATTATCCACAGTACAAAATTTTTAGGCGTGCTCTACGTATACTCAAGACAAAAACGAAGATTTGAAGAGGAAGATGTGGACCTGCTTAAAATTATGGCAGACCAGTCTGCAGTAGCTATAAATAACAATATGCTGTACAAACAGCTTAAAGAAAAAAGCATAAGAGACGAGCTTACAGGACTTTACAATTACCTCTATGTAAAAAGTGTAATTGAAAGAGAACTCGAAAGAATAAAGCAGGGTGGCAGAAGGTCTGCAGGGATTCTTATAGATATAGATAACCTTTCTGAAATTAACAGGGGACAGGGACACGGTACAGGGGACATGGTAATAATAAACACAGCCAATCTCCTTCAGACTATGATAAGAAAGGTTGATATTGCCTCAAGATACGGAGGAGACGAATTTCTGCTTTTTATGCTTGATGCATCTGAAGACACTGCTTTCTACAGTGCGAAGAGATTTTTAAACAGCTTGAACAACGAACCGTTTATCATTGATAATAAGAAAGTGAATGTTAGTGTCAGCATTGGTATTGCAGAAATAAGCACAAATAGCTATGATGAATTCATGAACAACCTTGACAACACCCTATTTGAGGCCAAAAAAAGAGGCAAGAATCGCATTGTAAGACTCAGTGAAATTAGCTAAAAGGAGGAGTTTCATATGAAAAGGTGGGTAAGTGTAGCAATTGTTTTTATGTCAATATTTTCAGGTTGCTCAAACAAAAAAGTTTCTTCAAACAAGCTTACCATATGGGAAAGCTATAATGATGAGGAACACGCCGTTTTTATGACATTGGTAAAAGATTTTATGCAAAAGAATACAGGCATAACCATCTCAGTTCAGAGAATCCCATTTAATGGTATGGAACAAAAGCTCCTTACAGCTCTTGCTTCTCATACAAATCCCGATATTGCCAGAGTCGATTATGCTTTTGTTGCAAAACTTTCATCCAGAGAAGCTGCAATTGCCATACCTGATAGTATCATAACTCTTCTGAAAGCACATATTCAGAAGCCCGCACTGTATTCCAATTTTGTAAACGGTAAATTTTACGGGCTTCCTGACCAGACAACATGTATAGCCTTATTCTACAACAAAGACATATTTAAAAAGGATAACATCACATCTCCACCAGCTACTTGGGAAAATTTTGTCAGAATCGGGAAGAGATTAACAGACGAACATGCGGGTGTATACGCATTCGGCATGCATAATTCATTGTGGTGGACTTTTCCTTTCTTCAACTCTTTTGGGGCGCAGTTTGTATCCGATAATGCCCGGAAATGCTTGCTTGATTCAAAAGAAGCGGTGAATGCCTTAAAATTCAAGGTAAATCTCTATAGAAAATATCATATAGAAGCAGGGGCATGGCAGTCCGGCGCTATAAACCCTGAGATAGGCTTCAGAAATGGTAAATATGCTATGATATTTGACGGTCCCTGGTCAATCAAATCCATGCAAGATGCAAAATTGAATTTTGGTGTTGCGTTAATTCCCAGAGGTCCAAATGGCAGTGCCACAACAGTGGGTGGAACTGATATGGTTATACTAAACAAAGACAAAGCTTCCATTGCTATTAAATTTTTATTATTCCTTCTGTCAAAGGACAATCAGGCAAAATGGGCAAATTCTTTATGGGAAATTCCATTAAACAGAGACGCTTACCCTCTTGTTGATACCGTAAAAAACCCTTTTATATCGGTTTTTATAAAACAGATGGAAACGGCCGTTCCAAGACCGCCTCTTCCTGAATACTCGGAAATTGAACAGGTATTTAACCAGGAAATGGAGCTTGCATTGCTCGGCAAAAAAACACCGGAAAAAGCATTAAAAGATGCAACGAAAAAGGTTAATGAAACTTATCTGGGACAGGCAAAATGACATTAATACTGTATTTTTTGCTGTCCACCACGTTTCACACAATTCAAATAGACGGAAATCTCAATAATTTTAATGCTGATGAACTCGTTTATAAAGATGCTCCTAACGATTCTTACTGGCAGGGCAATGAAATTTACGGCATTTACTGTACGTGGGACAGAAGTAACATATATTTAGGACTTTCATACAAAGTTCAGAACAATGCAGTTTTACTTATAATGGATGCAGGAAGGCAGAAAGGAGTCAACGACATCAATAATCTGGATTGGTACCCCAGAAATTTCCAATTTTACGGAATGAATGCAGATATAATTTTTGCTCTGTGGAATGGAGATCTGTCTACAGGTGGGATAAGAGAAATAACTGCAAAAGACAAGACAAACCCGCTTAACGGAGCAGAAGTATATAACAACGGTTCTTCCGGAGACTCAAGCGGTGTTATAATAAGAATTCCATTCTCATCATTATATGGGGACTCCTCATATGTACCCTCAAATCTCAATATAAAGCTTGTAGCTCTTATCGCAGCGGGTGACCACACATCAGGCGGAGATGCTGCCCCGGACAACGAAAATATTGGGGCATCAAGCGCAATAAGAACATACATTGACATTCCGATGGACACAAATAAGGACAGCGTAGTTGATGACAATGTGTGCCCTTCTTGCGTGACCCGGATAGATACTTATCCTAAAATCAGTCTGAAAATATCGGATTTTAGCTTAAGCCAGAATAAAGTGGAGCGCAATAGTAACACAACCATAAGTTTCAAAGTAACGGATTATACATTTGCAAAGTTGTATATTTTTAACAGGCAGGGAGTTAATATATACGAAAAACATTTTGAGAATTGTGTCCCTTCTGTAAACTATACAGCTATTTTCACAAATGATGGCACATTCCCGGAAGGGATTTATTTCGTGGTTCTTGATGTAGGAGACATTATAAGGATAAAAAAGCCTTTAGTGCTTGTGCAATAGTGTTTGATTGGACACTATTAATCAATTATAATATAAGGATATGATGGAACGTACTGAATTTTATTCGCTGATAGAGCCTGTTATAGACGAGAATTTAAAAAAGGATTTTGTAAAGGAAAGCAGGATTTTAAAAACAGACACGCTTAACTACGAAAAATTCTGGCAGGCTATAGAAACCAACAAAGAATCAGGTTATATAACCTCCCGATCAAAAAACTTCCAGTGGCATTGTCTTCTAAAGAACGGAGAAATCTTATTTACATTGCTTATAGCCAAAGGTGTTAAGCTATACGAAAAGGACTCTCTGCTCGGTGTAAAAAACAGGTGGTTACATACTCCCTTTGAATTTGCATATTACATTATGCCTCAGGATGCCATTGTACCATTTCTAAGCATATTTGCAGGTACAAAAACACTGGACAGAATTAACCCTGATACCTCGGGGATAGACCATTTTTTCAACAGTATGCGAGAAAAACAATTAACTGGTTCATTTATTCTGGAGACCCACGATGACAAGGCGGTATTTCTCTACAATAAAGGGCTTATAATACACATAATCTCATTGAAACATATAGACAAACCAATTCCCAAAGAAACCGTAAAAGAACTTATACTTGCCCCGACAATGAATATTACGGCAATAGAAACCACACAAAACATTCACAAAATAAAAATCGATACCATTGTTATATCAAATAAAATTATGGAATTCAATAATATCTTGCAATGTTTTTTAATCAGGTTTAGAGAAATTATGGGATATAGAGTAACTAACATAGTGGCAGGTACTGTAAAACAAAATATGCAAAACAAACACCCCTTTTTAGACACAGGTATGACCATCACTACAAAGCCCATATCCATATCTCTTGTAAAAGAAAAGGTTGAAAATGAAACCTCTGTTGATTTTATCACATTATCAAAAGAAATACTGTCCGAACTCATGAAATTCGCAAGCATGGAAATAGGTATAGAAAAGGTAAAACATATATTTAGCATTTGTAGTAAAAGCCAGGGACAAGAAACAAAGGAAAAACAATGAACCTTTCACAAAAAGAGAGTCTTAAGTTATACTTTCCTCTTATTGCAGCCATTGTGCTTTTTTTATTTGCTCTGATTTTTATAAAAATAAGCCCTGTATTTGTATCCTTCATGCTGATTTTTCTTGAAATTATAACAGGTATATACGGGGTACGCTTATATAAAAATTCGTTTACACCGCGAAATTACAGGAATGTTTGGGGATTAATAGGAATTGCCATTCTTGCAGAAGCAGTTGGTGATATAATATGGTTTTTTATCGCTTATATTCTGCATAATGCAGTAAAGCCAATTGACATACCTGACATATTCTATGCAGTGTATTATATAGCTATTCTGTATGCATTGTTCCTGCTGATAGGCCGAACGGGAAAACTATTTGAAGAAGATACCAGAGTGCAGAAACTCTGGGGAGCAGGGGCTTTATTTGCATTGGTATTTTCAATTTATATTGCACTGTTTTCTGTATCAGCTTTAAAAACTCAATTGGGGGCTCAGTTTGTCAATATTGGATATCTTGCGGGGGATATCTTTGCAGTGGTGCTCACAATAACATTATTGATAGGATTTAAAGGTGGGAAAATAGTTAAGGCATGGTATTACATGGTTGTGGCCAGTGTTATACTTGGATTTTCGGACATACTGTTCGTTATTCTGAGAAAAGTATACGTACTCGGCTCACCCGTGGACCTCCTGTGGATGATTGGCATTGGTTTCTTATTAGCCTCTATGATTATTTACAGAAAAATAATCATATTTGAATGAATGTCTCATCTTTACAAAAAAAGGCAATAATTTTAATTACACTTTTTTTTTCATTTAGTACCCTATCCTGTATATATACTTTCAGCGGGGGTTTCCCAAGGCATCTTCGCAAGGTATTTATCCAGCCATTTGAAAATACAACTGACAAAGGTGGAGTTGGCCCTCTTTTAACCGAATCGTTTGTCGATGCTGTACAAAAAGATGGCAGACTGACTCCTGTTATAGAAAAACAGGCAGGTCTTATAATTAAGCCGAGATTAATAGCTTACAGCAGGACTCCTTTTACCTATAACGAGAATCAGGAAGTGCTGAGCTACAAGGTGACACTCAAAGCTGTAATATATTCTATTACAAATGATACTTCATATATAAATGATACCACATTTACGGGTTGGTCATCGTATGATGCCAGCAGTGAAACAGAGGATGAAGGCATACAAAAAGCAACTTCCGACCTTGTAAGGGTTTATCTTGATAAGCTTTTCAGGGTCAAATTTTGATTGTCTGTGTATAAGACATTAAAATTTACTATATGAGCAAGGTTAAAATCGGTTTGGCACAGATAATAACTCGTCTTGGAGATATAGAAGGTAACAGAAAGCGCATATTTGAAGCTATTAATAAAGGAAAGGCACAAAATGTGAATATTATTGTGTTTCCGGAACTGGCGACACTCGGGTTTGGTTCGGGAGATATATATCTCGACAGAATAGATGAGAATTTAAAGGTAGTTGACGATATTATAAAGTTTTCCAAAGATATTCCTCAATGGATTATTCTGGGGTATGTGGAACGTGATAAACACGGCTTTTTTCACAACAGTGCGGCTGTTATTGGAAACGGAAAACTCGTAGGCAAGTACAGAAAGGTTCAGCTTGTAAATTACAGATTGTTCGATGAGAAGAGATATTTTTCACCCGGAACACAGGTTTCCCCTGTTGATACACCCTTTGGCAAAATAGGCATTTTAATCTGTGAAGATGTTTGGTTTCCTGAACCTGCGAGAATTTTAACGATGAAAGGGGCAGAAATAATATTCGTACTCTCTGCCTCTCCTTATGACAGAGGCAAACCTGAGAAATGGGAAGCTTTCCTCAAATCCCGTGCACTTGATAACATTATTCCCTTTGTTATGGTGAATCAGGCAGGTATTCAGGATGGAGTAACTTATTGGGGCGGCAGCTTCAGTATTGATGCATCAGGCAAAATAATAAAAAGAGCAAAACTTTTGCAACCTGAGATGCTTGTACTTGAAATAGATACCGATTTGAGTAAAATTTTGAGAAGACGAGATATCAGGGTCAGGGAAATAAGATTGGAAATACTTGAAGAGCTGCTCAAGGCATACAGGGAGATGAGCATTGATTGATATAAAACTCAGCAGAAAAGAACTATCCATATATAAAGAAATCATAGAAAATTCAATAAAAGCACGCATAAACAAAATAAATGCAAACGGGGGTGTTGTGGCACTGTCAGGCGGGATAGATTCCTCTCTTGTTGCTGTTCTTGCAAGCTACGCACTTGGCAACAGGCTGCTCGCTTTGATAATGCCCGAAGATGGAACGTCTCCTGATAGTGATACCAACCATGCCCTTAGAATAGTAAAAAAATTTAATATGCCATATAAACAAATCTCTATAAATGGTGCAATTGATTGGTTTTACAATATATTTCCGGAAAAGGAATTGAGCAGGCCAAGGGTAAGATTATCGCTTGCAAATGTCAAGCCTAAAATACGAATGATAATAAATTACCTGCATGCAAATCTTGGCAATAGAATCGTAATAGGTACGACAAATAAAACCGAACTTTTGCTGGGTTACGGTACAAAATATGGAGACCTTGCAGCAGATATCTATCCAATCGCTGATATGTACAAAACACAGGTCTGGCAACTTGCGGAATTTGTAGGTATTCCTACGGACATAGTACATAAGAAACCAACAGCGGGCTTATGGAAAGGACAAACTGATGAAGAAGAATTGGGTCATACATACAATGAGATTGACACAATTCTATACTGTCTTGTTGATATGGAATTTTCGGTTAAAGAAACCAGCGGGTATCTGAAAATAGAAAAATCTGTGATACAGGATATTTACAATAGAGTGATTCATTCTGAACATAAAAGGAAAACACCGACAATAACGAGGTTATCAAAGATGTGTCTTGACAAAGACTGGAGATACCCTGTGGAGAGATATTAATGAAGAAATATGCTCTGATAAGCGTAAGTAATAAAAAAGGACTTATTAAATTAGCCGCAGCCCTTATGGACCTGGGGTATACAATAATATCAACATCTGGAACATCAAGATACCTGAAGGATAACGATATTGAGAATATAGAAGTCAGTGATATAACCCATTTTCCTGAGATACTTTCGGGCAGGGTCAAATCCCTCCACCCGTCTATATTTGGAGGCATTCTTGCAAGGAATGATGTGCCTTCGGACATGGATGACGTAAAAACTTTTGGCATACCAAAAATTTCAGTTGTTTGCGTTAATTTTTACCCATTTGAAAATATGCAACAGAACACAAAGGAAATCTCTGCAATGCTGGAGTACATAGATATAGGTGGTCCATCCCTGGTCAGAGCAGCTGCAAAAAATTACAAAGATGTAATTGTACTAACAGACCCGGATGACTATGTGCTGGTTATGCGTGAACTGATAAGAAGTGGAGATATAAATATAGAAAGAAGAAAAAAATTGGCCATAAAGGCATTCACAAAAACCTCTTATTATGACAGTGTTATTGCAAATGCCCTTTCCGAAGAAGGCGCAAAAGATACTCTGCCCTATTCAATTGTATTAGGGCTCCAAAAAGAAGCTAATCTCAGATACGGAGAAAATCCACATCAACCTGCATCAGTGTACAGAATTGCAGGCACATCACAAAAGCCAATGTATGATCTATTATGGGGTAAAACTTTATCATTCAATAATATAGTTGATATGGCAGCCGCATACTCAATTGTAAGGGAATTCAAAGAGCCAACTGTATCCATAGTTAAACATACTAATCCAACAGGGGTCGCCAGTGATTTTGACTTTTTTTCAGCTTACCAAAGTGCTCTGGAATGCGACCAGGAATCAGCCTTTGGTGGTATTGTTGCCTTTAACGGGGATGTGGACGAGGAAATGGCATTGCATTTAAACGAAAGATTTTTCGAAGTGATTATTGCAAAGGGGTATACGAACGAAGCACTGGAAATTATGAAAAAGAAGAAGAAAAGACGAATCGTTGTTGTAAAACAGGACGATGAGCTTGAATGGGACATTAAAGTGGCATTTAATCGTATATTATTGCAGAACAAAGATGATATTGTACTGAATGAAGATCAACTTCGAGTTGTTCCAGAGGGTAAACTGGATAAAATTACAATGGAAGATATTATTTTTGGATATAAGATTGTGAAACATATAAGGTCAAATGCAATAGTTGTTGTAAAAGAAAAGAGGACTGTTGGAATCGGTGCAGGACAGATGAGCAGGGTAAAATCAGTAACCAATGCCCTTCATCAAGCAGGAGAAGAAGCCAATGGTGCAGTGCTTGCATCAGATGGATTTTTCCCCTTTTCCGATTCAATTGAATTGGCGGCAAGATACGGAATAAGGACTATTGTACAGCCCGGCGGCTCAATTAGAGATAATGAAGTACTTGAGGCCTCCGAAAGGGCTGGCATTACCATGGTACTAACCGGTATAAGACACTTCAGGCATTGATGACTTTAATCATCTCCATTTTGATAGGATTGCTGGCAGGAATATTAAGCGGACTGCTTGGTATTGGTGGTGGTACTGTTGTTATACCTGCACTTATATATTTTCTCCACATGAACCAACATCAGGCACAGGGAACTTCTCTGGTCGCGCTTCTGCTTCCTGTTGGGCTTCTGGCAGTTATAGAGTATTATAAAAGTGGTTATGCAAACCTTAAAGTCGGGCTTATAATAGCTTTGGGCCTATTTATAGGAGCTTATTTCGGAGCAAAGATCGCCGGCTCAATAAGCGACTCTGTTCTAAGAAAAGCATTCGCTGTATTCTTTGTGCTTATAGCATTACGAATGTTCTTCAAAAAATAATTTACCCGATATATATTAAAACGGTTAAAAATATAAACACAAAGAACATCGATAATTTCAAACCAGCGATATTTTTCTTAAGCAAGCGCGTAAAAACTTCATTTTCAACAAATATTGATGCTATGCCGATTACAACAAGAGGAACAATAAACATAACATTGTACAAAAGCAAATAGAAAATTGCACGGAGTCTCATGGAAGGCACCGTGACAACATAAGTAATTGTCGGGAGGTATATCTGTCCCGTGCATGCAAGCTCAATACAGGATACAATGAATCCGGTCAACATCACACCAAACAGGATTCTTCCGTTCACTCCCTTGCGGATAAGCCTGTGAATTAATCTTTTGTATTTATCGGGCAGAACAAGACTCATTTCTCCCGCCTTACCCCTTTTTGCCTTAAAAAAATCATGCAGACTGATAACGGCAAATGCTCCTGTGATAACTATAAAAATTGCCTTTATAATTAATCTGATTGCAGAAGAGCGGGATATGAATTCTATTAATCCCAATGCACCTATGCCAAGTAGGAAATAGCATAGGAAAACCCCGACTGTATAAAAATAGAGTACAAAGAGCTGCCTTTTTCTGTCAGTATAACTGTAGGAGAGAAAACTCAAAAGAAAAATGAGTACGGCAAAAGCACACGGGTTTATACCATCAATAAGTCCAGCCCCCATAATTGCGGCAATGCCGATTTTATCAAATTCCTTCTCTATTTTATTTTTCAAATTTTTAGCGGTTGGTTTTATCTTTATTTCTTTCTCCTGGGACATATATCTGTATATGGCGCTATAGGCGAAATTTTTGCCATAAAATAAGCTATCACCCACCAGAACACCAGGCACAGCAAAGGTACCTGAAATGTCCTTTACCTTCTCGATCCACAACCTTCCAGAAGGGGTATATACATTAATCCCCTTAAATATCACCTTCGGAAAATCACGCTTCAGTGCATCTATTATCAATTTACTTTTTTCACATTTTCTGCATCCGGTTTCATAAAAATAAATAACCTCTCCCTTTACCTGTTTTATTCGCTCACCTGCCACCTGCTTTTTGCATGTACGACATTTACTCTGTGTGTTCAATGTTATTTTATTGTATGCAAATACCTTTTTTATATTTTTCTCTCCATAAAACAAAGTATCTCTGCAAAAAAGCACGGGTAACTCATTCTTCCCATAAACCGGGAAAGCTGATTCAAGACTGTCAAGAAG
>JALTEL010000686.1 GCA_027073945.1 Caldifarciminota bacterium
CGGCGGTCCAGAAACACATGGACAGCCTCAGAAAGAAGGGAATAATACGGCGTGTGGGCCCGGCCAGAGGCGGCCACTGGGAGGTGGTGGAGTGAACAACAGGAAGCCCCTTTCCGGCATGGAAATCTTGAGGTCGCAAATTGCGACCTTAAACAGCAAGCGAAACTTAAAATCACAGAATGTGATCTTAAAGAAGGATGACATGCACAGAAAAAATAAAATTTTGTGCACGAGATGGCAGACGCGCACATATCGTGTGCATATTATGAAAAGAAAAAGCATCACCCATCAGACCCGAAACCCGCCAGCATCACCGCCACCATCGGAACACACGGAGGAAACGAGATGAGCGAAACAGATTTTTACAATAAAACGCTCTACAAATACCGCTCTTTGAATGACTTTAAGAGGTTTATGGACATACTGGTTAATGAGAGGTTGTATTCGGCACGATATGATGATTTTGATGATGAGAAAGAAGGGTCTTATTACTTCCGAGTAGATGAAAAAACAGAAGAAAAGATTAAAGAAATAAGACTTGAGAAAAAGAAATTAAGAATATGCTCTTTGTCAGAAGATTCTAAAAATAAAAAGAATATTGAGATACATGCAGACGGTGGCAAAGGGGTCATACTTGGTATAAAACTTGATTCTAAAAATATAGATATTGTAAAAATTAAATATGGCGGTCTGCCGGTTCTCGAATTGAATGAAGAAACAGAACCCTTGCAAAAAGCAAAGTTAATACTTTCACATAAAACCGAATCGTGGAGTTATGAAAAGGAAATAAGGGTTTTTACGAATAATAAATACGTGCAGGTCAAAATTGAGGAGATAATCTTTGGCCCCCATACTGCGGAATCTGATAAAAAATTAATCCGGGACATCGTAAAAAGAATGAAGCTGAATGTCAAGTTTAAAGAATGGAAAGGGGTGTCGAATTGAGCGAACACATACCCGAAGGCTGGAAGAAGGTTAAACTCGGCGAAATTGCAGATGTAAGAGATGGGACGCATGACTCTCCTAAACCTTCGGAAGAAGGAAAATTACTTATAACTTCTAGGCATATCAAAAACGGTAAAATCGACTTTTCAAAGGCATACAAGATATCTGTTACTGATTTTGAAAAAGTGAACGAAAGAAGTAAAGTGGATAAATGGGATGTTTTGTTTTCGATGATTGGGACAATTGGCGAAACTGTTATTGTAAAAAATGAGCCAGATTTTGCTATAAAAAATGTCGGGCTCTTCAAAACATCTGGAAATAAAGATTTATCTTTTTGGATTTACTATTACTTGAAATCTCCTTATGCACAAAATGAAATTCAAGCTAATTTGAAAGGAACAACGCAGCAATATATCACACTTGGAGATTTAAGAAACTTTCCGGTCCTCCTCCCTCCACTCCCCGAGCAAAAAGCCATCGCATCCGTCCTTTCATCTCTGGATGACAAAATAGACCTGCTGCACAGGGAGAATAAGACGCTTGAACAGATGGCGGAGGCGCTCTTCAGGCAGTGGTTCATAGAGGAGAAGGAGGAGGGGTGGGGAGAAGGCGTTTTGCCTGATGAATTCGATTTCACAATGGGGCAATCTCCCCCGGGGGACTCCTACAATGAAGAAAAAATTGGTATTCCTCTTTTTCAAGGAAATGCAGACTTTGGTTTTAGATTCCCTGAAAACAGGATTTACACGACAGAGCCAAAAAGGTTTGCTGAAAAGTACGATACATTGATAAGTGTTAGAGCGCCCGTTGGTGAGCAGAATATGGCACTTGAAAAATGCTGTATAGGGCGCGGTGTCGCAGCCTTCAGGTATAAACTCAACAAAGATTTTTACACATACACCTACTTCAAGATGAAGTCTTTAATGGGAAAAATCAAACAGTACAATGAAACAGGAACCGTTTTTGGTTCTATAACTAAAAGAGATTTTCAGTCGTTGGAAATAACAATTCCACCTATTAGCCGTGTTGAAGAGTTCCAAAAATTAGTAAAGCCGATTGACGACAGAGTGATTGAAAACAGCATTCAGATAAAGACCCTTGAAAAGCTCCGTGATACTCTACTTCCGAAGTTGATGAGTGGGGAGGTGAGGGTTGAATACGAAAAGGAGGAATCAAAATGTTTATAAAAAGTTTGAAAGTAACAAATTTTAAAAGTTTTGAAGGGATGAATGAGCCCTTGGAATTTAACATCCCAAATGGTACTGAAGGAAGTGGTCTGAACATTTTTGTGGGAGAAAACAATACTGGAAAATCTACAATATTCGAGGCTGTTGAGTTTCTTAAAAATGGCACAAAAAAAGATGTTGATAAAATAAAAAACCAAAATAACGATGGAATCCCGATGGTTGAATTAACATTTTGCGGAGATATTGAAGCCGTTATAGATGCGTTTTCACAGCCAAATAAAGTTGATGTTTTTAAAAGACATATCTTTAAAAAAGACGAGAAAGAGTTTATAAAGTTCTCTAGAACCTATGACAATAGAGATGTTGTTAAAAAAATCAAACTTTGGTCAGAGGACGATAAAGAATATAGAAACGAATCTGGCATTGACGCTCCTGTTAAAAAACTATTTGAAATATATTTTATATGGGCAGACACAAATCCTAATGATCAGATAAACTTCGGAGCTACTACCGTTTCAGGGATTTTATTAAAAGAGATTGCAAACACCTTCACTGAAACAGAAGAGTATTTAGAATTTTCAAAGAAATTTGATGAGACTTTTAATAATGAAGACTCTGTGATGAGAAAAGAGCTTAAAAAAATTGAGGAAAAGACACAGGAAATTTTTAAAGACCAGTTTGGTTCTGCGCTAATAAACTTTCATTTTAACGAGTTAAAAATAGATTCGTTTTTCAAAAATATATCTGTTGATATGGATGATGGGGTAAAAACACCCATAGAAGAAAAAGGAAGCGGAATGCAACGTTCTCTTGCCTTGGCATTGATACAAGTTTATGCAGAAAGGATTACCAGAAATCAAGAAAGTGATAATGCCAAACCTTTCTTTTTATTTATAGACGAACCAGAGATATGCTTGCATCCAAAAGCTCAAGAAAAGCTGTTCAAAGCCCTTCTTGAACTTTCAAAGAAGAAGCAAGTATTTTTAACCACACACTCGCCTTATTTTCTTGTTTCTAAATATTTAAAAACTGTTGGGCTTTTTGTATTTAAGAAAATAGGAAATAAGAGTGTTGCTAAAAAAATATCTGATACTTCTGGGCTATTTCCATGGAGCCCTACTTGGGGTGAAATAAACTACATGGCGTATAATTTCCCTACAGTAGAATTTCATAATGAGTTATACGGCAGGTTGCAGGAACTGAGTAAAAAATGGGGAATAACTGATTTTGATAATTGGTTGGAAACACAAGGAGTTGAAAAAAATAAAGAATGGACTAAAGAAAAACATGGTGAACCCGAAGAAAATGCAGATAGTGTTACTCTGCCCACTTTTATAAGAAACAAAATCCATCATCCCGAAAATTCAAGCATGATTTCTAAAGACTTTACAAGGGAAGAGCTTAAAGAATCAATAGATATTTTAATTAGACATATACAAAATTTCCATTCTTAAGAAAGAGGTGAAACATGACCCACATGACAGAATCCGAGATAGAGGAATACGCCTTGTCGCTCCTTCAATCCCTCGGCTATTCCAGAGAGTACGGCCCGGACATAGCGCCGGACAGGGAGCGCCCGGAAAGGGGCTCCTTTGAGGATGTGGTGCTCGTAGAAAGGCTGAGGGCGGCCGTGGAGCGCATAAATCCCGGGATTCCCGAGGCGGCCAGAGATGACGCTATAAAGCGGGTGCTCCGCATACATTCCCCGGAACTGGTGAGCGCCAACGAGGAGTTCCACCGCATGCTGACTGAAGGAATCAGCGTCAGCGTGAGGAAGGACGGAGGGGAACGGGGCGATCTTGTCTGGTTGATAGATTTTAAAAATCCTGAAAACAACGATTTTCTTGCTGTCAATCAGTTTACGGTGATAGAAAACGGGCAAAACAAGCGCCCCGATGTTGTTCTCTTTGTGAACGGCCTGCCACTGGTTATTATCGAACTGAAAAACCCAGCGGACGAGAACGCAACCGTGAGGTCGGCCTATAAGCAGCTGCAGACATACAAGCAGGCCATTCCCTCGCTTTTCAATTACAACGAGATTCTGGCCATCTCCGACGGTCTGGAAGCGAGGGCGGGCAGCCTTTCCGCAGGATTCGACCGTTTCATGGCGTGGAAATCATCCGACGGGAAAACAGAGGCATCGCACCTGATAAGCCAGCTGGAAACCCTGATTAAGGGGATGCTGAACAGGGAGACCCTGCTGGATCTGGTTCGCCATTTCATCGTTTTCGACACGTCAAAGAAAGAGGATAGAGAGACCGGACAGATTACCATACACACGGTTAAGAAATTGGCTGCCTACCATCAGTATTATGCGGTAAATAAGGCCGTTGAAAGCGTGATAAAGGCGGCCAGAAGCGGGACACGAAAGGGAGGTGTGATATGGCACACGCAGGGGAGCGGAAAATCCCTGTCAATGGTCTTTTTCACCGGTAAAATAGTCCTCACTCTGGACAATCCGACAATCGTGGTGATAACCGACAGGAACGACCTCGACGACCAGCTATT
>JALTEL010000687.1 GCA_027073945.1 Caldifarciminota bacterium
TACTCTCCACGCTCATTCAAAGACTGAAGATTTGAATTGATTGTCTTACCCATCAATTCGTGAAGTTCAGAACGGGACTGTATCATATATTCTCCTCCGTTATCCTTTACGAAGGGTATTATTTGGTTGCTTTTAAACCTTTCTTCCACCGGCGACTTTCACCCCCCACAAGCCCCCCTCTATATCTAATTTCTCCCCTCCACAATCCCTATCTCCTCATCCGTCAGCCCGTACAGTTCATACACCAGTCTGTCAATGGCCCTGTCTATCCCGTCAATCTGCCTCTGTATCCTCTCCTTCTCGTTGGGTGTTTTCGCGGCGGCCAGCCTCTTGTGCAGGTCAAGGTTATTTTCCACCAGTTTCACCATCTCGTCGTGCTTCTTTTTATCGGAGGGGTCGGAGAGGTTGAGGGTGGGGATTGGGAGTTGCTCGATATACTGTTTATTGGCGGCCAAATAGCCTCCACGGAAGTTCGTGGATACATTTTTCAAATAAAAGTCAAGTATTTTCGAATTGAGCAGACCGCAAAGATATAAATTGTTTGTAGCCTCGTCTGTGATAATACCATAGCCTCCTGTCGTGACATTAATAAAATAGAATCGATCGTTTTTGTCATAGTACGCAGCTAAATGTTCAATCATGTATGGAATCATCAACTTTGGTTGTTCCTACATTCCTAAATTTTGCGTTCGTCCGAACCGGTACCAATTTGCATCTTTAAACTTTCCTTTTTCTCGATTTTCTAGTTGTTTCATGTTACGTTTTAGGTAGTTCCATGCAAGTGGGAAACGGCTCTGCATTTCGTTTTGGGTAAAAAGTCTGGCTTTTTCATGACTCACATCATACGGATAAAGAACGAAAGCAGTTGGTATTGCTGTGTACCGATTAATGTGTCCACTTCTCACAACAGCTTTAAGTATTGCCTTCTCAATATCTACCCACTCTTCTAACTCATTCGACCAAACTTTTACAGATTGCTGAGATTCCTGTTTTTCAATGTATTTTTTGAATAAAAAAACATCATCTGCGCTGGTAATGGGGCCCTGAAAAATCCTTTCTGCCACATCATCCAATTTCACCGGCATTTTTTGGAGCCTCTTAAACAGGTCTGCCCCCGGCCCCACCACGAAATTCCACTCGTTTTCTGTAACTTCTTTTAAACTAATTTTTCCAGTTGTGGCCGTTCCCTTTCGCTTCCATTTGCTAAGTTCTGTCACTTTTTCCAATTCAAACTTGTATTTCTTCTTTTTATCAAGAAATATCAGAGAGGTGTATGTCGTAGCACCCTTAAATATCTGAATATCTCCGAAATGCACTATTTTTGAAAGGTATCTCCCTTCTGAAATAAGCTTTCTTATCGGTTTGCCGTATTTGGAATTAAAGAATTTGTGGGGCGTGATATATCCCAGCACCCCATCGGAGTTTATGAGTTCCAACCCCTTCTCAATAAAGACCACATAGATGTCGAAATTTCCGGATTGAGCGGAAGCATACTTCTTTTTCAGTTCTTCCGCTTGTAATGGCGTGTATTCTTTTAATGTCTGGATACGAGCATAAGGCGGATTCCCAATCACCGCATCGAAGCCCCCTCTCTCCATAATATCCGGGAACTCCTTTTCCCAGTCGAACACATTTATCCTGTCCATCTCGTCATCGCTCAGCGTTGTATGAACGCCGGAGGCGTAGAAGTCCGGGCCTATCAGGGAGTTTCCGCACTTGATATTGTTTCCAAGGTCGGGAAGAATTCTTTCCCCTTCATTCAGATTCTTCTGTACGTTACCCTCCAGTAGTTTCAGTAGCAGACTCAGTTTCGTAACCTCAACCGCCTGCTCATCAATATCCACCCCATAAATGTTGTTAAGTAGTATGCGTTTCTTCTCCTCCAGATTTAATTCCCAGTTTTTGTTAATTCTAATCAACTTGTTCTTATGTTTTTTGGTTTTTGAATATTTATTATTGTCCCGTGTGTAGTAATCCAGATGATATTTCAGAAGGTAGGTGTACGCGCCGAGAAGGAAGGAACCGGAGCCGCAGGCGGGGTCCAGAATCCGCAGTTTCTCCAGTTGCTTTGGCGTCTTTCCCTTGACAAGTTTTCCCACTGTGTTCTCCACGATGTACTCCACTATATACTGCGGGGTGTAGTAAACGCCTCCCGCCTTCTTAACCTCCGGTTTCTCTTCCACCATGGCCCCGTGGCTCGCCGTCAGCCTTATAATTTTCCCCAAAAATTGCTCGTAAACATTGCCCAGTATCTCTGGCCCCATAACTGAGAAATTGTAAGGCCCATCATAAAGAACTGATATTATTTTATTTAGAACCTTATCGTCTATTTTTATCTTCGGAGTTATGGTATCTTTCTCCGTCGCCCTCCCCTTCTCCTTCTTGAAGTGGAACAGGCCGGAGTTGTACTTGGCGTCCGCCTTTTTGTAGAGTTTGATGAGCGAGGCGTAAATATCCTCCTTCTCCGCTGCCTTCAGCAACTGGCCGTATCTCTCGGCCCCCATGTCCTCGCACATTCTCAGGAATATTATCCGGTCTATCGTCCTCTGCACCGCATAGTTTAGCTCTTTGACCGTTAAGTCTGAATTTCTCTGGGCGATGTTTTTTGCCAGTTCTTCTCTCCACCCTTCAATTACCTTCAGAAACTCCTCGCCCACCCTCTCTGTACCTTTTTTGTCTTTTTCTGCATATCTGTCAAAATCATCCTTCATAACCGCATCCTTTGAAAAAATACCGTAAATCTCGTCCCATTTGTCGATATAATCCTTGTAATTGTAGCACTTTTTCCTTCCGATGTATGCTGCGTCAGTATTGTGCGGCTTTTTTCTCGTATCATAAATCGCAAACTCCTCAAAGTTCGTTAGTATCGAAAGCGGCAATTCAGAGTTCCAAGCATATTCTCTTAGCTGATATGCCGCATGCTTGTCCTTTTTTATGTTCACTGAGGGCCTCTTTGCTTCCACAATGAAGATGGCCTTTTGACCCGCATAGGTGAAGGTATAATCTGGAACTCCTCTTTTCCCTGATGCTGGTTTCTCATCCTTCTCTATTATAACCTCTTTGTGTTTTGGTCCCGCTTTGAATATTCTGTTCCTCACATCCCAGCCGAGGGCTTCGAAAAACTCATCAAGAAATTCCTGCCTCAGTTGAGCCTCATTATAGTCCTTGCTCTTGTATGCGCTCAGATTGGCCTCGAACCTCTCTACAAGTTCCTTAATCACTTTCGGTGCTGTCATTTAATCCACCTTGCTTTAATACCGCTTCTCTGCACGGGCATCATTTGCGGAGCAATAAAACCGGCAGGTTATAAATAGGTGTTGATTGGGAAACTAAGTCTCATCTTGAATCATAACTTTACTCAGTTCCTTTTTAAGAGCGTTTATCCGCCGTCTCGCTTCGTCCTTCCCCATGTATGACAATAAAATAACCTTTTCTATCCTGTCCAGCAGCAGGAAAAGATCTCTTTCCGTCAGGTGAGTTCTGTCCTCCACTCCAATCATTCGCAGATTGTTCTGGAGGGCTTTAGGCACAATATTAGTGGGAAAATAAGCCGTCAGAAATTCGCTTATCTCTTCCAGAACCTTATCCGAGTTCATTCGCAGCACCTTCGTTTAGGAGGTAGGAAAATATGTTGGAAATTGTGTCTGCCTTATCGGTCACAAACATAACCGTTGCCACTTTATCGCTGCCGTATCTGAACATCCAGCCGTTCACATTCTCCCATGAGATTTCCACATACCTGCCGTTTCCGAAGCCGTTGTCCTCAAGTAGTTTCAATTTCATGAAAATGTCTTTCGTTATGGATTCCATCGCCTCTTTGCCGCATTCCGTATTGGTGCAGATTGGTCTTTTACCTTGGGAAATAAGGTCGGAGACCATCCGAGTAAAGACCTCCTCGTTCAGGTATCTTTTTATGGTTTCCCCATCCATTGTTCCGACACCGGCTCCCAGAAGGCCCGGAAGTTTGAGTCCCTCTTCCATCGGCACATCGCCTAGGAGCTCTATTATAAAATCCTCAATCGGTATCTCAATACCAAGAACTATGGTGATTGTATCTGTTTTTATGACATATAGGTAGAGGTCTTCCCAAATAACGCTCATGAGTTTTTTTCGGTGTTTTGTCTTCTCATTAAACTCTCCCATGCTCATGAATTGCCAGAAGGACGACCGGGAAATTCGCTTCTCTTCCTCCTCTCTTTTCCTCTCAACCGAGTAATGATGGAGTATTTCTCCTTCTTTCTCTATGATAGAGACCCATCTCATCCATTTCATACCCCCCCGTTTCTCAATAATTGATACAAACCCTTCATAATTAGAAGATGACATAAAAGTAACATCTGCAAACCATACTTAAATCTTTTCCCGAAATTATGCGTTGCCTTGCAGCCGCTCTCTTTTCATTCTATGGATGCACCACCATGCCAATGTTTATATAGCGTGATACCGTTTCCTCGTTATGGCCAGGAGCAACATCCGGAGGACGCTGAAAGGGGACTTTCTGAAACTCTGGATCGGCCAGTTGATTTCCAACTTCGGGGACCAGTTCTTCTTCATGGCGGTTATCGGCATCATCCTCTTCGACAGGGGCCTCGGTGCCGAGTACGCCGCGCTCATGATGGTGGCCATGTCGGTTCCCGCCC
>JALTEL010000688.1 GCA_027073945.1 Caldifarciminota bacterium
TGCGGAAATAAATATCGATGCGCCGACCCTTGATGGCCCCGCCTACGTCTTCGGCGACGCGCCAGCCCAGGCCCTCAATCCAGACATGGGAGCCCAGGGGTATAATGCGTTTGTCTACGGCGATGGTGCGGCCTTCTTTAGGGCGGGTCATGGTAGCAGTATAACCATCCGCCCACCGGCCACAGGACCGCGGCGATTTTTCATAGGCTGTAACAATAAATAGATGAGTGCGGGCAGCCCTCGACTTGACGCGCCAGGAGGGTAAAAACGCGCGGGTCCGGGGGGAAACTGACCCCATCAAGGGCGCCCTGGAGGAAGGAGATGAAACGGCCGCGACAGGGGCGGGGGTGGAGCCCCTATGCCTGGCCTGGGAAAGATGCCGATAATATCCCCGGGCCTCAAGCCCGAGGGTGAGAAGAAAGATGAAATAGAAAATGAATAATATCCAGGGCGCGAGAAATGCCCGCGCCCTGTCAGGGTTGCGACGGCAGATATAGCGGGCAGCCATGAATGGCCGTCGCATATAAGCAGTATAACCTGCTTTATCCTGTTTTGTTGGGGCTGCCCGTTCCATGATTTTTTATATAATTCAAAAAATTTAGAATGTCAAGGGGAAAATATGATTATTTTAATTTTTCTTGAAAAAAGGGAACAAAAGTTGTAATAAGTAGAAAAAAGAGAAGGAGGTAATTATGAAAAAAATAAATCTTCCAGAAGGATATTCACGAAAGGATATTGTTTGCGCTCAATGTGGATATATAGGAAAGCCAAAGACATTTACTCCAGGCTATTTTGTTGTGGAAATTATTTTATGGTTATGTTTTTTGTTTCCCGGATTGATTTATACTGTCTGGCGTGGGAGCGCGAGATATAAAGCATGCCCAAAGTGCAAATCAAAAGAGATTATTCCTCTTAACACACCAAGAGGAATAAAGCTATTTAAGGAGTTTAAATCTTTAAATTAAATAGAATGCCCGATCCAGCGAATTCGGCCAAGGACAGTTATCTTTTCTTTTGGTATGGAATAAGGTTCAAAGATATCGTTCGGCGAAGTTATTAAAATATCTGCTTCTTTATATTGAAGTCGGCGGACTTGTTTTCTATATCCATCAAAAAAAAGATAATTTTCACCTTCAATTATTTCTATTTCTGCGATATTTAGGAGGCAGATATCATAACGATATATCAATGGGCGCATTTCATTGTCACGCATAAGCCATAATCTTAAATCTTTTATTTTACCAAAATTTTTGAGCCAATCAACTCTAAATTTGAAAGGAATAAAATCATCTTCATTTTTTGGATATTGAACGTCTTCGCGATTATTTTGCTCAAAAAAAGGTATGAAAATATAAGATGTATATGGAGAAATAGGTTCATTCACGTTCTCAATTGCAAGTCCTTCGAGAAAATAGCTAATGGAGCGATTTGTTAATTTTGCTATTTTTTCGATCTTCTTAATATCCTTCAGAGTACAATAATCATTTTCCCAAGATGAAACAGTTGCAACTTTAACGCCAAGAAGTTTGCCGAATTCATTTTGTTTTAGATTTAAAGATTCCCTTGCTTCACGTATTCTTTCACCAATTGATTTATTTTTTTTATAATTCATGGCTGCCCCTCCTTTATTTATAATATAACCATTGATTCCTAATTTAACAAAATAAATTATTAATTTTGAAGATTACACTTGACATTACAAAAATTTTAGAATATAGAAATAGTTATGGCGGGCATAAATACATTTTTATCCCTTATAAAACAACCTAAAGCCAGGCAGACGCTCAATCTGCCTGGCTATTATTTGGGGGCATAAATGCCTAATATCTATATAGAAAAGCGCAATCTTGAGGGGACAGGGCGTGTCCCGATTGCCTTGATTGAGATAACCTGTTGCGCCGAATGTCCTTATCTAAAGGATATCGGCGCTAATCATTTTTTGTGTCCCTTCACGGATGAGATTTTCTCCAACCGGGAAATAAAAGAGCCTGGCTTACCTGAAACCTGCTACCTCCGCAGATATCAGGAATATATGAAGAGCGTGAAATGAGTAGACGGAATCATCACTCATCAGGCAAAAAGAAAATTATGGGGTTGTTTTACTTAGATGTTTTAAGTCGGTCTCTGTTGGTCACGGGTCCTTCCATGCAAGTCATCTCTCACGGTTTCCAGCATCACGGGGGGCCTTTAATTTTTGAGAAAATCACAGGGGTGGAAAATTGAACCCTGTGAAGAATATGGGGCTAACTGGGAGGGGAATAATTGTCCAAGGTTTTTGATTTGGCGACCGGGAGGGCCATGCTTATGGGGAAGGATGAAATTATTATCGGCGATGGCGGCGGGAAGGGTATCACCTTATCATTTCTTGAGGAGTGTCTAAATAAGAATCAGCTTGGCGATGCGCTCCTTTTTATCTCGCTGAATTACCGGAAATTCCTCTATGAGGTGAATTCCGGAAAATGGTACGTCTTTAATGGTCACACCTGGGAGCGGGATGAGTTCAACCAGGCTCTGTCGGCCGTGGAAACCCTGGCCCAGTATTATTTGAAGGCGGCGGATAAATGCCTTGCCGATCTGAAACGGGAAGATATCGATAAAAAAGAAGCCAGCCGCATCAAGAAACTTTTGAGCCGTTTCTTGGATCGCGCCTTTAAGCTGCGTGGCGAGACGCGCCGAAAACAGGTCCTGGAGATGGCTCACACCACCGAATATCCCGGGATTACGCATCCTATGTCCATCAAATCAGAGGATTTCGACCAGCACCCTATGCTTTTGGCCTGTAAGAACGGCGTGATCGACCTGGACCAGGAATCCTTTGAATTTCGCCCAGGTACACCAGAGGATTTCATAACCATGGCCTCTCCGGTGGAATGGAAGGGTCTGGATGCGCCCTGTCCTATCTGGGAAGAAACCTTGTTGACCATATTCGACGGGAACCAGGAGATCGTTGATTACCTTCGTCGGGTTGTCGGCTATGCCATCACCGGCCTGACGATTGAGGATATCTTCGTCATTCTGCACGGGAAGGGCCGCAATGGAAAGGGCGTTATCAAGGATACCCTGATCGAAATATTTTCCCCCCTGGCGGGGCCGATTCAATCAGAGCTGCTTCTTTCCGGGCGATCTGTGCGGAACTCATCCGGGCCATCACCCGACATTATGCGCTTCAAGGGGATGCGTATTGCCTTCGCCTCCGAGACGGATGAGGGCAAGAAATTCTCTACTGCCCAGGTCAAGTTGCTCACTGGCTCCGATCGCCTTACTGCACGAAACCCCCATGACAAGTATTATGTCGAATTTAACCAGACGCATACATTATTTCTTCTGACCAACGAGCTTCCGCATGTGAGCCACAACGATTATGCCTTCTGGGAGCGTGCGCACCTGGTTAAGTTTCCGCTTTCGTTTGTGGATCGCAAGATCATTGATGATGATGAACGTCCCCGGGACAAGTATTTGAAGAATAAACTGAAGGTGGAATATTCCGGGATCCTCGCCTGGTGCGTTCGGGGATGTCTTGAATGGCAGGAAAAAGACGGCTTGCAGCCTCCTAAGCCTATCCTGGAAGCTACGGCCGAATATCGGAAATCTGAAGATGTTATCGCTAAATTTGTGGATGACTGTTGCGATCTAGGGGAATATGCTAAGATCCAGGCCTCAGTTTTGTACGATTCCTTCCGTGAATGGTATCAAAAAAACGTCAGCAAATATGCCCCTTCTGGGACCAAATTCGGAAAAATGATGACCGAGACCAAATTCAAACGCGACAAGGTCTCCGGCCGGAATTATTATTTTGGCCTCTGCCTTAAAGATGATCTTTTTGCCGAGAATGGAGAGGATGAATAACATGAATGTCGTCAAAAAACTAAAAGGAGGGATGGAGAGAACCGGGAGGGTTTAAAACCCCCGGAAACACAAACGCTCCACGTATCGAAATGACTGATTTTATTAATAAATATGCCATAGGAAAGAAGCGTATGTGGAGCGTTGGAACGTTTTTTCACCATATTTTACATACTAATAATAAGAATATTAAACATACTGTATATATAGAGAAACGCTCCAACACTCCCTATGGGTATTTATTTAGATATATAAGAAAACATAGTTTATATTTAGTTATGTATAACTGTTAATAATTAATAAAAGGAGGTTTCTATGTACAAATATCAAACAATTGCGGAGTTGATTGATGCCTATGGGCTGGAGTTTTGCAAAAGTTTGGTAAAAAAGTGGATGCGAAGCATCAGGCATGTCAAGATGGAACGGACCGGCCGGATCCGCATCGAGGACAAGTTCGGGAATAAATCCCAACTTTCCATTTACGAGCAGAATGCCTTCCTGCGCTGGGCAAACAAAAAGCTTCTGGAATTGTGGGAAGATCCCCTCTTCCCCGTTGTGCGTGATCTGGGCCGCGAAAAAATAGAAGACCTGGGAAGGATCTGGCGGCATGATCCGGAGCTTACAGTGACACCCCTCGGAGCGGTTCACATATCCGACCGCCCTGCCAGGCCTTTCCTCTCCAAGGAAGAAAAAATTAGCTTCGTCGCGTGGATGATAGAAAAAGATTATTATGATGATATCCCATTTTAGGTGAAATCACTATGGACAAAGCTGACATTGAGATGATCAAATC
>JALTEL010000689.1 GCA_027073945.1 Caldifarciminota bacterium
GAAAGTATCGTCAATGCATTCATCGAATTGAGGAAAATGATAGCACAGGGAAAGGCAAATAACTGGAAAAAATACATAGAGAATCTGTCATGGTACAGGAAGAATCAGTCCAAGGTCTTTGACACGGAAAAATGGAGGATTTTAAAATGAACATGGAAAATGAACTTATGAACAAGTTACAGGACACATTTGGAGAAAGTATTGAGGTTATTATACAGAGAGACAGAAGGATAAAAATAAAATCAGAGATGCACATACTGAAAGCACTTTTATCCTATCTCAAAAACGAGGGTTATACAATGCTCACTATGATATCGGCAATTGATTGGTTAAAATTGGAAAAATTGGAATTGGTTTACAACATATACTCCCATGGCAGCAAAATAAACGCATTGATTTCCATTAACATACCAAGAGATGAACCAAAAATGGAATCCATAACCAACATATACCATCTTGCAGAATATTACGAGCGCGAGATACATGAGATGTTTGGCGTATCATTTGAGGGCAATCCGAATTTCAATCTTCCGTTACTTCTTGAAGATTGGCAGGGACCACCGCCTATGAGAAAGGATTTTAACACAAGGAAATTCGTTGAAGAGAAATATGGAATGAAAGATCTTACTGCAGAATTGTTCAAAAGAAAACCTCAATCTTACAGGGGGTAGACAATGGAAAGATACTTTGAATACTTTATAGGACCTCAGCATGTTGGTGTTACAGGCAATATGTCATACCACATATGGGCAGACGGAGATGAAGTAAAAAGGATAGAACCAAGCCTGGGATATCTTCACAGAGGTTTTGAAAAGCTCATGGAATACAGACACTGGGTCAAAAACATACCCATGGTGCCGAGAATATGCGTTCCAGAGCCCGATGTAAACGAAGTGCTGTATGCTATGGCTGTTGAGGAACTGGCAGGTCTTGAAATTCCGGAACGTGCAAAATACATAAGGGTTATTGTTCTGGAAATGGCAAGGCTTGCCGCATTTTTATTCTATTTCTCAGGTGTTGCAGGCACTCTCGGATTATACACTGTTCCGCAGTGGTTTATCGGAGACAGGGATTACATTCTGGACAGATTCGAAGAACTCACAGGAGGTAGGGCTTACCATATATACCAGACCATAGGCGGTGTCAGAAGAGACCTGCCAGATGGTTTTCTTGCAAGACTTGCAAAAACCCTGGCATATCTCGAACAAAGACTTGATGACTATGATAGATTATTCTTTGAACACCCCCTATTTGAAAAAAGGGCAAAGAATATAGGCGTTATTGACAGAGAAACTTCTCTTCAGTACGGTGTGACAGGACCCAATCTGAGAGCAACAGGTGTAAAATACGATGTGAGACGTGATGACCCATATCTTGTTTATGACAGGCTGGATTTTGAGATTCCTGTTCATAACAAAGGAGATATATACGATAGAACAATGCAGAGAAGGCTGGAATTCTCAGAGTCCATAAAGATTTTAAAACAGGTGATAGATACCATTCCAAAAGGAGACTTTGTAATAAAGATGAGAAATCCGTTTGAGTTCACTGTGCCTGCAGGCTCTGTTTATGTAAAAATTGAAACATCAAAAGGTGAATTCGGGTACTTTGTGGTATCTGACGGTGGAGTGATGCCATACAGAGTCCATGTACGCGGTCCGAGTTTTGCACATGGATTAAAACTTGTAAGAGATAAATTGCCGGGTACGAATATCGCTGATATAGCACCTGTTTTGTTCAGCCTTGATATCTGTCCTCCAGACGCAGAAAGGTAGGTGAAATTATGGGTATGAATCTAAAATTTCTGGATGCTATAAAATTTTTAGGCAAAAAGCCGCATACAGTGCGGGTACCGTATGAGAAAAAAGAACCTGCACTGAGATACAGGGGAGTTCATGTTAATGACTGGTCTGTGTGTGTGGGATGCGGTAATTGTGCGAAAATATGTACCTGTCAGGCTATTGAAATGGTGGAAATTGAAAGCATAACACCCAAAAAAGGAGCTACAAATCTCAGGCCTAAAGTAGACTATGGAAGGTGTAGCTTTTGTGGACAGTGTGTGGATGTATGCCCTACAGGTTCTCTTAAACTCTCAAGAGAATACGAAATTATATCACCGGATAAAAAAGATTTTGTCTTTATTCCGAACACAGAAAGGGACTCCGGAGCCGGCACGGGCTGGGAAGCCGATATAGAGACTTCCTTGCTCGATTTTGGCAGAGTGGAAATGCCGGAGAGAGAACCGGATGAGCGCAAACATGACTTTGAATGGGGACTCAAAGGGTTCACAGAAAAAGAGGCACAGTGGGAATCCACAAGGTGTCTCGGATGCGGATTATGCATACAGGGCTGTCCCACTGCAATGAACATACCGGAGTATATAAATGAAATAACACATGGTAATTACGAAAAATCGGTGGAGTGGATGTATGTAAACAATCCTCTGCCTGAAATATGCGGCACAATATGTACACACAGATGCGAAGAGGCCTGCGTATATCACAACAGGGGTCAGGCAGTTCAAATCAGATACTTGAAAGGTTATTCCACGGATAGAGTGAATGATTACGGAAAGGTACTTGGTTATTCCAAAGAGAAACTCGATAAAAAAGTCGCAATCATTGGCGCTGGACCGGCAGGCCTTTCCTGTGCTTACTATTTGAGAAGAAAAGGCGTTCAGGTAACAATATTCGAGGCACAGGACGTACCAGGAGGTATGCTAAAATTGGGTATTCCAAGATACAGACTCCCACAAAGCACGCTTGATAAAGAAATAGGATTCATTGAAAAGCAGGGCGCTGTTATAAAATACGGAGTAAAAGTTGGGAAGGATACCAAAATTCCGGACCTGCTTTCGGATTTTGATGCTGTTTTTCTCGGCACAGGTTATCACGTCGGTATGAAAATGGGCATTCCTGGAGACGATGGCCCTTATGTCCTGGATGCAGCGACAATGTTGAGAGAGGTCAATTTAGGCAAAAAGGTACAGATGGGACAAAAGGCCCTTGTAATAGGAGGAGGGGATGTCGCAATGGATGCAACCAGAACCGCACTGAGACTGGGGGCATCTGAAGTTATTCTCTCTTACAGAAGGAGATATGTGGACATGCCTGCATCGCTGGAAGAAAAACAGGAAGCAGAAGCAGAAGGAGTTCAATTCCTCGTTCAAACCCTACCAGTTGAGATTATCAGAAATGAGGAAGGCAAAATTAAAAAGGTAAAATACGTAAAGACAAAAATGGTTAAGGTTGAAGGACAGAGAAGGCCAAAGCCTGTCCCAATAGAGGAAAATGTATTTGAATGGGATATAGATACAGTGATAATGGCCATAGGTCAAAATCCTGACTTTAACTTCCTTCCTGAAGAAATAAGAAACAAGGTGAAATTTGATAAAAGAGGAAAACATATATTGGTTAATGAAAACGGCATGACAGATGTTGACGGATTATTTGCAGGTGGTGATATTGTAAATCCGAGAGCTGACGCCATAAGTGCAATAGCAGACGGCAAAAAAGCAGCAGGAGGTATAATCAAATATCTGCACATTGACTGAATTTACTAAGCTTAGTATGTAAAACTTGACATTTGTGCTTATATGCATTAAATTTATACACATGCACAAGGAGGAATGTCATGCGTAAAAAATTGAAAGATATTGACGACCCCAGGAGGTTTATATTCAAAGCGCTGTCATGCGGACGAAGAATATACATGCTGGAACTGCTAAAGAATAAGGAGATGAGCGGTTCCGACTTAATTCCTGTACTGGGAATAGACCAATCCGCAATATCCAGACATCTTTCCATACTAAAACAGGCCGGGCTTCTCAAATCCTTTAAGAAAGGTGTAAATGTTTATTATAAAGTGGAGGACCCGGCTGTTTTTGATATGTTAGAGGTAGCCTCCAGCATTTTAAAGAAAAAGGAGAAAAAACTCCTTTCTAAGCTCAGGTAATTTTCAATCAAAAATCAAGAAGGTAAAATATGGCATACAGAATATTGCATAAAGAAAAAGTAGGACCCGGTGCCTACAGAATGGTGGTTGATGCGCCCTTTGTGGCAAAAAATGCAAAGCCCGGCCAATTTATCGTGTTGAGAGCTTATGAAAAGGGCGAACGCATACCCCTTACCATATCCAAAGCAGACAGAAAAAAGGGAGAAATAACCATTATATTTCAGGTTGTCGGCAAGAGTACCGAGTATTTATCAATGATGGAAAAAGGAGAAAACCTTGCGGATTTTTTAGGGCCACTTGGTATACCATCCGAAATTGAGAACTTCGGGACAACCGTTTTAATAGGTGGAGGATTCGGGACTGCTGTCCTTTTTCCGCTTGTCGTCGCATTCAAACAGGCTGGCAACCATGTAATAGTGATAAACGGGGCAAGAGACAAAGGCCTGCTGCTGCTGGAGAAAGAATTGTCAGAAAATTCCGATGAATACTATGTAACAACGGATAACGGGTCTAAAGGTCTTAAAGGATTCGTCACGGACATGCTCCTCAAACTAATAGAGGACAAAAAGGAAATCAAGCGCGTTTTTGCAGTAGGGCCTGTTATAATGATGGCAAATGTTGCAAAACTCACAAAACAATACAATATAAAAACCGTGGTAAGTC
>JALTEL010000690.1 GCA_027073945.1 Caldifarciminota bacterium
TTATTCTGAAAATAGCATCAAAAATAGCTGAAATAGACCTGGATTTTGCATTTGCAGAAGTAGCTATAGAACGAAAGTATACAAAGCCAACCATCACATCAGAAGATGCAATCATTATAGAAGAGGGACGACATCCTGTAGTAGAGGTTTACGGTGATGAGCCTTTTGTGCCAAACAACACACTTTTAGACAAGGAGACAAGGATTTATTTGATAACAGGACCGAATATGGCAGGAAAATCCACATATCTCAGGCAGGTCGCACTTATTACAATAATGGCACACATGGGAAGTTTCGTACCGGCGAAAAAAGCAACAATAGGCATTTTGAACAGGCTATTTTCAAGAATAGGTGCATCTGATGACATATCGAGAGGCATCTCGACATTCATGGCAGAAATGGTGGAGACTGCTGAGATACTTAATAGTGCAGATAAGAAAAGCCTTGTTATACTGGATGAAATAGGAAGAGGCACATCCACATTTGACGGGATGTCTATTGCCTGGTCAGTACTTGAATACCTCTCCCGGAGAGAAGTTAAAGTATTATTTGCAACACATTATCATGAGCTCTCCAGGCTCGCGTCCAAAATTCACAATATAAAAAATTACACTATGGATATCAAAGAATGGGAAGGAAAAGTTTACTATATGCGAACCTTAAAGGAAGGTGTATGCGACAGAAGTTATGGACTGCATGTTGCAAAGCTTGCAGGGCTTCCAGATACCGTTATAAATAGGGCACGAGAAGTGCTTGAGGACCTCGAAAAAAGGAGGGAAAAATGGATGAACATACAAAAAAGAGGAGAGCAAATGTCGCTTTTTAATATTGTGCAAAATCAAGAATGCGAGGTGGGCGAAAGGCTTGTAAAAGAAATGAGGGCCCTTGACCCTAATAAAATCACGCCGAAAGAAGCTTTAAAGATAATTTATAAGTTAAAGGAGGAATATCATGTTTAATTTCATAAGAAACCTATTCGGTGTACTTGAAAACTCCGTTGCAGTTGACCTCGGGACAGCTCAAACTTTGGTATATGTCAAAGGTAGGGGCATTGTTTTGCGCGAACCTTCTGTCGTGTCATACAATGAGTATTCCGGGGAAGTCGTTGCAGTGGGAGAAAATGCAAAGATGATGTTAGGCAAGACACCCGAGGGTATCAAGGCAAAAAGACCAATGAAAGATGGCGTTATAGCCGATTTTGACCTTGTTCAGGAAATGCTCTATACCTTTTTGAACAGAGTGCTTTCAAAAAGCCTCTTTTTTAGACCCAAAGTGCTCATCGCCGTTCCTTCAAGCATTACAGAAGTAGAGGCAAGGGCAGTCAGAGACTCGGCAGAAAGTGCCGGCGCAGCCAGTGTATTGCTCGTTGCAGAGCCCACAGCTGCCGCCGTTGGGATAGGACTTCCCATTGAACAGCCCGTAGGTAATATGGTAATAGATATAGGCGGTGGCACCACGGAAATTGCCGTACTTTCCCTATCAGGTATTGTATCCAATGCCTCAATCAGAATAGCCGGTGATGAAATGGGAGAATCAATTACCAGTTATATAAGAGAAAAATACAGGGTGGATATCGGTGAACAAACAGCAGAGCTTATAAAGATGGAAATTGGGAATGTTTTTCCTACAAAGGAAGAATTAAAAATGGAAATAAGGGGAAAAGATCTGATAAAAGGAGAGCCAACAACCCTTGAAGTTTCCTCGACTGAGATACGGGAAGCTCTGCGCATTCCTGTGATGTCAATCATTGATGCCGTCAAAAAAGCACTTGAAAAAACTCCACCAGAACTGGTATCTGATATCATAGACAGGGGTATTTACCTTGCCGGCGGAGGCTCTCTGCTCAATGGCATTGATGAACTTATTATGGAAGAAACAAACATTCCTGTAATAAGAGTTGAAAGGCCAAGAGAAGCCGTTGTAATGGGAGCAGGAAAAATTCTTGAGCATATAGAAAGGTATGAAGATGTACTTTTGAATCCAAATAAACAAAGGGTAAAAAAAGTAATGGGTAAATGAAAAAGGCACTGATTCTATACCTGCTGCTTTCTGTTATTATTCAAATTCCCTTTGTTAAAAAAATCATATCCTTTGCTTCAGTAAATTCTCTTTATATACCAGTATTATACACCATCTCCTATGCAGAAGAACTAAAACAATCAAGAGAAGAAAAGAGGGCCCTTGAGAAAAAATTGTCTGTTCTATTGTATAACAAAGGAAAACTTAAATCAGAATCAGATACTGCCAATATTGCCACTCTTATCTCATACACGCCTTTTGGATTCCCGGATATGATGTACTTATTCCCTGCCAAAGGAAATCCCGGGTATCTGGTATTATGGCATGGATATTTATGCGGAAGAATTAGTGGCACGAGAAAAGCCTCAACACAGGCACTTACAATTTACAATGAACTTTTCAGGATAGGTGCGCGGATTCGCAGATACAACGGAATACTCGAAGGTGGCATATACCCACTTGTAGACTATATCCCTATTGAATATAAAATAGAAAAAGGGGACACGGTATATACCTCAGGCATTGGAGACAATCACATTGCAGATATACCCATTGGAACCGTGAGATATATAAGGAAAGACCCACTTACTCCATTTTTCCATAAAATAACAGTACAACCTTTCTTTAATATACACAGAATTAAAACGGTTTGCATAATACCAAATGAGTAAAAAGATACTGTACGTACTCATTTTTGTTTTACTCGCCACAATCTCAGGCAGATTCAGCACAGTAATATATCCGGACATTTTCCTTTCTTTTTTTATTCCATTTATTATGTTGAGTAAAAATAGCCCTTTATTCCTGATATTTTTGAGTTTCTTAACAGGTTTAGTCATAGATAGTATAAACCCCATGAGTAGCTGGATATTTGCGCTTGTTGTGACTGTTATTACTTAGATTACAATCAATTTGAAGTCTCGTTTAAACATAAAAATTTTTATAATAAGAAGCACCTTTTTTCTGATAGCCATATTCTTTGTTTTACTTATGCTCAATATAACGCATAATATCCCGCTAAAATTTATTATTATCAAAGCAGTTGTGACAACAATCCTTACGGAAATAATTTTTGCAATATGGAAAAGAGACTGAAAATCACATCCATTTTCACTCTTTTGATACTTGCCGCTTTTCTTATAAAGCTCGTTGATATACAGATCATAAACAACAAAAAATATATTGAGCTTTCAAAAGAAAACTATATGAGAGCAATCAAAATCCCGGGGATCAGAGGAAATATCTATGATGTAGCAGGCAGAAAGCTCGCAGGCTGGAGACCTATCTTCCGTGTGTCATTCCTGCCTGATATGCTGGACAGAAAAAAAATGTCTCTGCTATTCCGAGTAATTGGCATGGATACTTCAAAATTGGACATTGATTCTCTCCGCAATATACATAGATATATCAGCTTAAAACAGGGTATTGACTTTAAGAAAATCACTCATATTGAAGAGAATATTTCAAAATTTCCCGGCATAATGATAGATGCCGTACCGGCGCGTTCATACAACAAAACCTACAAAGTGATTTCTCCTTTCCTGGGATATGTTTCTCAAGCAAACAAAGAAGAAATACAAAAAAAGCATCTTGATATGGGTGATATGTGCGGTAAAAGCGGTATAGAATTTATCTATGATTCGCTTTTGAGAGGGAGGAACGGAAAACGATTCTACGTTGTAGACTCGAAAGGATTAATCAGGCAAAAAGATCCCATAAGACCCATACCGCCTGTCAAGGGTAAAAGTTTGTACTTATCAATAGATGCTTCATTAACAGCTTATATTGACACTCTTATGAAAAACTATAAAAAAGCCGCATGCGTAGTTTACAATCCTCGAAACGGAAGAATTATATCCATCTACACAAAGCCCTATTTCAACTCAGGGGACATAAATGAAAAATACGATATATATGCTTCAGACTCTGCAAAACCGCTTTTGAACAGACCAATTCAGGGTTTGTACCCACCCGGTTCTATTTTTAAACTGCTGTCTACACTGGTTGCCCTCTCAACTGAAAATGTCACAGCAAGTACAAGGTTTAGACCCTGCACGGGAACATTCAAATACGGGGACAGAACCTGGAAGTGCTGGCTTTCGTCAGGACATGGCAGCCTTGACCTTCTGGGGGCAATAGAACAATCCTGCGATATATATTTCTATCAACTCGGACTTGCGGTGGGGCTTAAAAAATTTCTGACCACTTTAAAATCCATGCATATTCCCGTATTTACAGGTATTGACCTACCCGGTGAAAGGTCTGGTTTTATACCTGACTACAATTGGTACATAAAAAACTATGGTAAATATAATGTTACGGAAGGATACATACTTAACCTCGTCATAGGACAGGGGGAAGTGCTGCTTACTCCAATAGACATAGCTCTGATAACGGGTATAATAGCAAACAAAGGATGGGCACTCAAACCTCATATAGTACTTGACAGTGGGGATAAGGATACCTTTAGAATTAACCTTCCAGACACGATTTTTGATATTGTCAGACAGGGAATGTGGAGAGTTGTAAACGGTCAGCATGGCACAGGCAAAGCCGCAAAAATGGATTCTATCTATGTAGCAGGCAAAACAGGGAC
>JALTEL010000691.1 GCA_027073945.1 Caldifarciminota bacterium
GTTGTAAGGTTATTCTCGTTTTCCTCTATTTCTTTCTTCTTGCGCCATTTTATCTTTTCAATATCATTTTTATTTTCAATAAATACAATCTTACCTTCTTCTTCAAGTTTTTTATCTAGGATACCTTTTTCCCCCTTAAAAATACTATAAACTGGAACCCCTAACAATGCGGCTTCCCGGTTCATAGTTCCTCCCCCTCCAATCACCATGTCGGAACAATAAATTAAATCAAGACCGTTAACGGGAGACGTCAATATACGTATATTTGGAAAACTTTTTTTAAGATAAAAACTTATCTGAGATTTCAGGCGGGGAATTAAAAACGCCTGAATATTATCAAAGCCTATAATCAGCTCCAAAATATTATGAAAGAGAACTTCAGCTTCAGGATTGTGATAATGCGCGGTAGAAGCTGGCGGCCGTAAAATTATAACTACTTTTTTAGAGTCTATGCGAAGTTTTTCTTTAAAATCCGGATTTGGCTTAAAAAAGGGTATATACAACATTTCCTTGCATCCCGGATAGGAATAGTAAATATCTTTATGTATAAAGGGATCTTTTTGCTTTACCGCTTCAGGAATCAATACAATCTTTGAGAACCATTCAAACAAGCGGCTGTGCACATATTCATAATCGAACATAGTTATCACAGGAATACGTAAAATCCACGCGGCAATAACCATTGAACGGGATCCGTGGTTGATCGCAAGAAGCGGTTTTTTAGACCGAATTTTAAATAACAGTTGGGAAGCCCTTACCAATGTTCCGATTACTTTTTTAATAAATTTCTTCCCATAATAATGGCCAACTTTTATATAAGGAATCTCAAACTGCGCAAGCAATTCACAAGTAAAAGCATGATCACGAGCAGTTACAATAACATCAAACTCCTCAGAAAGATCCTCAATCAAATGCTGAAATATCAACACATGGGGTAAGTTATCTAAATCAAACCAAATTTTCTTTTTAGGCATAAGATTTTACCCTGCTAAGTTTAAGCACATTATTTTCTTATTCAAAAAACATTTTTCCCTATATTGGGAATTCCCCTTTATTGAGAAAGCGAATGAATTTCCCGGAGAATGATATTGATAATTCTTTCACCTGCCTTACCATCCCATAGTTCTGGTATTCCAGCTTTTTTCCCTTTACCAGATAATATCTTAAAAACTGTGGAAAGAATTTTTCCAGGGGATAAACCTACAAGATAATTAGATCCTTCAGTAATTGTCACTGGACGTTCCGTATTTTCCCGAAGTGTTACACATGGAACTTGAAGGTAAGTTGTTTCTTCCTGGATACCACCCGAATCAGTTATAACTATCGTGGCATGCTTAATTAGATTAATAAAATCAAGATAACCCAAAGGTTCTGTCAGTAAAATATTTGGATGATTATACAAGAGTTCAAACAAATTAAAAGACTTCAATTTTTTTTGGGTTCGAGGATGAACTGGAAAAACAATTTGTACCCGTTCGGCAATTTTCACAAAACAATCAATGAGCTGCTTAAGGTTTTTAAAATTGTCCACATTTGAGGGGCGATGTAACGTCAGTAAACTATATCGATCCCTTATCATAAGTCGCTTATGTATGTCTGATTTCTTTGCTATTTCAAGGTGTCGCAAAAGAGTATCGATCATAACATTACCTACAAAGTGAATTTTTTCGTCATCAATTCCTTCCCTTCGGAGATTATAAATTCCACTTCGTTCCGTTACGAACAGAAAATCACTAAGAGAATCAGTAAGAATCCGGTTAATTTCTTCAGGCATATCCATATCAAAAGAACGAAGCCCTGCTTCGACATGAGCAATAAGAGGACGTTTTAAGTGATACCCGTCCGGATAAGTAATCTTGACCGCGACCAGCGCGCAAGCGATCGTTGAATTAACATCACCAACCAGCAGCAGAATATCCGGCCTTTTTTGCAACAATACGGGTTCAAAACGTTTCATGATTTCCGCTGTTTGAGCCGCGTGTGACCCAGAACCAACTTCAAGATTTATATCTGGCCGAGGAATTCCAAGATCTTCAAAGAAACTTTTAGACATCTTTTCATCATAATGCTGGCCTGTATGAATAATAGTATGTTCAATAGGTTTGAAGTTCGCTCGTGGGGAATCAGCCATACTTATATTGTAATGTTCAATTGCGTCAGCAATGGCTGAAAGTTTTATGAAATTCGGGCGCGCTCCTGCGACAGACATCAGTTTTATTGAGCTTATAGTTTCCATTTTTCCATATCAATTTACATTCTTATAAGCCATTGTTGATAACGCCAAAAACATCCATGCCTGTGACCAACACATATTCTAAAAGATCACATTTGCTTTCCCTCAATAAAAATCCGGTGCCAGATTTCGAATGAAAGTAAACTAAACAATTGACGTTGGTAGTCTTCACGCCGATTGGCATGAGCGGCAATCATCTGTCGTATCGTTTCCTGATTAAAGTATTTAGCAACAGCAGCGTCTTTACTCAACAACAAATTCGAAACGTAACCCCGCAGTTCTCCCTGAAACCAACTGTCTATAGGAGTCTCAAACCCTTTTTTGGGTCGCTCGATAATTTCTTTGGGAAGCCACTTCGCGACAACTTTTTTGTGAATGTATTTCCGGGTAAAGCCACGGACACGCATCTTTCCAGGCAGCGATTCGGCCACTTGCATAAAATCCAGGTCTAAAAAAGGGACACGCGCCTCAATAGAAGTCGCCATGGACATTTTATCGCCATAAAGGAGCAAATCATCAGCCAGGGATAAACGCGCATCCACATAGGTCATCTGAGAAAGTGAATCCAGATGGTGTATGCCCTCTCGCCAGTAATTTACGATATCTGTAGTACTTCGCCAACCATTGACATGAGGCGGCTCTTTATACAATTGTGCTTTTAGTGAGGCAGGGAAAACGGCATAGATATCCGCAAAACGACTGGCCAAGGCACCAATATCCAAACTTCGGACCGCGCGCTTCCAGCGTTCGTGCCGGGGAATAAGTTGCAACGCAGGCCGGATGAGAGAACGCCGCAAAACGGATGGAATTCGCCGGTATAGCGCACCATACCGCTCGCCTAAATAACGATGATACCCGGCAAAAGGCTCGTCTGCTCCCTGGCCCGTAAGCACTACCTTGACATGCTCACGCGCGAGTTTACACACAAAATACATCGCCAGGGCCGACGTAGTGCTGATCGGCTCGTCCAGATGCCAGATGGCTTTAGGTAGGAAATCCTCGTATTCAACCCGCTCTAAAACAATTTCATGATGTTCCGTGTCAAAAAGTCGTGACGTTTGGCGCGCCTCCGCGAGCTCATTGACATCCCTTCCATCGGCAAAGCCCACGGTGAACGTCCTGACCGGTCTATCAGCTAACCGGCTCATAATAGCAACCACGACAGATGAATCAATCCCCCCACTCAGCAACGCGCCAAGCGGCAGATCGCTGATCATCTGCCTTTGTACAGCCGTGTGCAAACGTTCTTGCAATATCGTAATATAATCTTGTTCGGAAAGATGTTCGTCAACCTGCGGCGTGGGCGCCCAGTAGCGTTCCAGGCGAGAGCCGCCGTTCTCAACAATCAGACGATGACCCGATGGCAATTTGTAAATGCCGCGAAACATCGTGAGCGGTGATGGGACAAAGCGAAAGGTTAAAAACAAGTCCAACGCCTCTCTGTCTACTTCTCGCGGAATGTTTCTATCCACAAGAATGGCTTTTATTTCCGATGCAAATAGCAGACGCTTGCCGTCGTCGTAGTAGTACAGGGGTTTTACGCCATAATGATCTCGAGCCAGAAAAAGACGTTGTTGTCTCTTGTCCCAAATCGCAAACCCAAAAATTCCATTCAAGTGTAGGGCGCAATCATCTCCCCACTCTTCGTAAGCATGAATGATTACTTCGGTATCCGAGCGGGTATAGAAATGGTGACCTTTTCTCTCCAATTGCCGGCGCAACTCGGGGAAGTTGTAGATCTCGCCATTAAAGACAATCCAGATGGATTGGTCCTCATTATGGATAGGTTGCTGGCCTGAGGAGAGATCAATAATGCTCAGCCGGCGCATGCCCAAGGCAATAGGGCCAGACACAAAGTAGCCCTCATCATCTGGGCCACGATGAGAGATTACTTTTGTCATTTTGCGAAGAACTTCCTCGTTTATTTTAATACCAGTATGAAAATAAAATATTCCAGAAATACCACACATTTTATTTATTTTTCCAATTTTAGGAGTAATGAAGTTAATGCAAAAAACATTTGAGATTGAGACCACCTTAAATAAGGAATTCTATTTTTCAGTCCTAAAAAATTTACGTGAGTAGTAAAATACCCTTTTTTCTCAACAAAATTTTCTATTACATCATTTGACAGTTTCAAGCTTAAATCAAAGCTATGTGGAATTTCATCCTTCAATAAGCATCCAAGGTTTATACCCTCTGCATAATCATATAGTTCTATTTTGATTAAGTTAAATCTTTTTAAGTAAGCATACGGCTTAGGAAAATCATTCTCATCGAATAACTCTTTTCTATAAAATTCATAGCCTTTTATAATGGCATTTCTAATTCTATCATCACTTAAAATTAAATTTGATTTAAACA
>JALTEL010000692.1 GCA_027073945.1 Caldifarciminota bacterium
TTTTCTGGTAATCTTTGCGTTCTCGGCGTCCTCTGCGGTGAGCCATTATCTCCACGGCCCAGGTCAACCCGTCGGGAAAGATCCGGTTCCCCGGGATACGTCAGGATGACACCAATAACAGGCTTTTTGCCGGCCAGGATCATCTTATAGGCTTCCACTGCCCGGTCGATGGGGAAACGGTAGGTGATGAGATGATCCACCGTCACCTTGCCATCACTGAGCATCTCCAGGAAATGGGCCATGTTGCGTTGAGCAGTCCAACGCACAAATGATAAGGGATAATCTACTTTCCCGGCTTCATAAGCCGGATCATACATCCCCGGGCCCCAGGCCCGACTGACCAGGAAATCCAGTTCCTTTTCGTAAAATACCTTGCGCGGGATGTCCAATCCCACCAGGCCGGGTACCACAATACGCCCCCGCTCGCGGGCTAACCCGGCAGCCAGTTCGATGGGATCATTACTCTTGCTACTGGCGAAGATGATCACCGCATCGGCGCCGTGAGCGCCGGTTAACGTGCGCACAGCGCTGACCACGTCATCCTGGCCAATAGTTGCTCCGTCGTGGGCGCCGTGCTCCAACGCCATTTTTACCTTAGAAGGGACAACGTCAGCACCGAACACCCAATAGCCGGCCGAATTAAGAATCTGCACCGCCAACTGTCCCAGTAGTCCCAGGCCCAGTACCACTACTCGTTCGCCAAAGGTGAGCTCCGCCATGCGGATGGCATGCATGGCAATGCCGCCCAAAGCTACAAAGGAAGCCGCCTCGAAACCCACATTATCGGGAATCTTCACGGCCAGGGTTTGGGGGACACGCAGGATTTCAGCATGGCTGGCGATGCCACTGCCGGCGCAGGCCACTCGGTCGCCCACAGCGAAACCAGTAACGCTATTACCAACGGCTGTAACTACTCCAGCTGCGCTGTATCCCAGGGGAACCGGGGTATCAAGCCGCCCCTTGGACTGGCGCCATGCCTCACCTAATCCTTCCGTTTGCACCTTATTGATAACCTGCTTCACCAGGTCCGGACGGGCCAACGCTTTACCGATCAGGCTCTTCTTTGCCAAGTCCAGCATGTAACGTTCTGTCCCGACACTTACCAATGAGGTTTCGGTTCGTATCAGGAGAGAATTATTCCCCAGGCTTGGAGCAGGAACTTCGGCGAGGATTAACTCGCCGGTATTATAATTCTGGATGACTTGTTTCATTCTTGTTGTCGAACGAATAAGTGGAAAATAAAAGAATGAATAGCTTTGAAATGCTTAGAAATTCAGCTTTATTTCAAGAAACACGAATGCGATAAGCGTGTTCCAGAGCCTCTATTTTTCTTTTTTCTATCTTTTTTATCTCTGGAAGCAGTTTCTTTTCAAAAAATATCTCGTATTTTTTTAACTCTTCAGATTTTTCGTCTAATAGCACAGCCTTGTCAGAAAAACTATAATTTAATTTTATCTTCTGGCTCATAAATACCCCCTTAAATTGTTTTTATAAAGTTCATAAGGCTGAACAAGCGAATCGAAAGACACTTTATATAACCTTCTATCAATTGCCCTATCATGAATAATCATCTTTTCTTTATCATGAATAAATAAAAAAGGATACTTCTCATATTGATTTGCCGTAGCATCAATTACCCACCTGTAATCTACCATCATCTCATCATAGTTCTTTGGAGTAGAAATTTCAACAACCCAAATGAACTTCGGCATTGGAAGTTCAAGTTGGGCCATTTTCATATGAAAATCTATTTTTTTTGAATTCCTAAGTTGGCTTTTATAAGACCGGGAAGAGGTCATGAATATACGGATCAAAAATCTGTCAAATTTGGATGGAATAATTATCATTCCACTATCAAATATTAGCTTATAGAATCTCATAACGTTTTCAGCATTCAAATACATCTTTTCATATAAAGGAACAACAAACCCATCAATATCTCTATAAGTATAAGGAAAGAGACCGGTATTTCTCTCCCCTTTCTCATTAAATTTCATAAAACTGTAAGGCAAGGAATTATCATCATTAATAATAAGGTATTCAATCAAATGTCTCGTACAAATGAGATCATCATCCAAACCTTTCAACACCTCAAAAGTAGAATTTATCGGCCCATGGCCAAGCAAAGCCACCGCATGTTTCTTTTTATTCATAGCCGCAACTACCGGAATACCTGATTCTATATACATGTATAACATATCATAAAAAAAAGCATCATTTTTGTATAGCTTACGAATAAAAATTTCCGGATAAAATCCTATAGCTGAGAAGATTTCAGATATCTGACCAAGGGTTAAACCTCTTGAAGGAATAAGCCTTCCCCCTGAAATATCCTTTATAGACTCTGTAATATCGAATAATAACCTTTCAGGGTAAACAGCATATTTTTCACTATAATATCTCGCTATCATCCAGCATACGGCGTGCGCGCACACGGTGACATCCGTATCCTGCATGATATGTGGAAAGCATTTTACCTGTAAAGGAATTCCCATAAGATTGTTTTCAAATGTCGATTCACAAATGAACCCTTTAAAATCTCTAATAGCCTTTGGAGATAATTGAGTTCGACCCAGAGATGTCACCTCTGTGGGTCTCAAAACGATTGATCCTTGATATGAATCGGCATTTTCAGATAAAGCATCTTCTGAGTCAAATTTTTTTTCAAAAAGATGCAACCGAAAGCAAAATTTATCATAACTACGGTGCCTTTTAGAATAAAAATTGTAATATGTACTCCTGTAATCTTTATCCACATATGGATATTCAACCACAATAGACTTTATAGAAGAACTTAGTTTTTTCTGAAATAGATCAACTAAATTTGGCGATAAATACTCTGAAGGAATGAAATCACTTAATTTATAGTAATCTGAAGGACCATCAATTGAGATAATTTTTAATACCATCTAAATATATCTCCCTTCCGATTCCTCAATCACTCAATCCCTGAATTCTTAAATTTGCAATCCTGGACAATTCCTGCACATGAGTAACCAAGCGGCACAGGCACGTCAAGCCTTGCTTTGGACTGTCTCCACGCCTCCATTAATCCTTTGGTCTTGATCTTATCCAATACCTGTTTTACCCAGGTCCGGACGGACCAACACCTTACCAACCAGGCTCTTCTTTGCCAAGTCCAGCATGTAACGTTCTGTCCCGACACTTACCAATGAGGTTTCGGTTCGTATCAGGAGAGAATTATTCCCCAGGCTTGGAGCAGGAACTTCGGCGAGGATTAACTCGCCGGTATTATAATTCTGGATGACTTGTTTCAATTAAATCACTACTTTTGTGCTGTGTAATGCATCCGTTTTCTTGGTTCAGCGTGACCGCTGCAAGACACGTCAAGTAACTTTTGCAAGCTTGAAACGATTTGCTTTTTCATCTATTTGTTCAAAATGCAATTTCAGATATCTCTTTTTTGGACTACGACAATATAATGCCAAAATACACTGGAATATAGTCACAAGGCTTGTAAAGGTATCCGTAAATATTGATAGTACAATAACTTGAAACAACACCGCATATGCAATAATAGCCCAAATATAAAAACGCCGCGCATATACATAGAACAACGAAATAGGAATCTGTATCAAAGCTACTATTGACAAAGCCCCCCACATTCCGAAATCCTTTAGAAAACTAGCATAAATCGTTGACATCGTAAAACTACTATTTTCCAATTCCAACGGATAGATATGACGGCCAAAGATTATGTCACGAATGAATGTGGGAACTAAACTCATTAAAGAGTAGTATGGTCTATACAAGGGATGCAGATCATTAATAGAAAAATTAAGATTATTTATAGCAGAAGTGATATATATATATACCCAATGAAATCCAGATGGCATACTTCTGAAGAATTCCGCGTTGGGTGATATCAAACAATTTATAAAACTCTTTTTTTCACCGAGCCTGAGATCCCCAACCGCTCCAAATATTATTACAAATAAGATAATCAAAAATATAACTTTCAATAACGAACGCAACCTTATTCTTGAAGAAACGACAAAGACACCTAATATCTGCAATAATGTCCAAACTAACGCACCACGATTAACCTCTAGTATGGGCCAGATCAGAAGAAGTATCACTTCAAGAAGCTTCCTCTTGTCCCTTCGCAGACGATAATCAAGAAATAGCGCAGTTGTACTAAACATGTAAAGTGCCGTCAAAAATCCATGAATAGTCGGTATACCAAAATCCTGATATGTCCTAGTAGGATCACCTGTAATCAGCCATAACAAGGGAAGTCCATGCCCAACCACAATTTCGACCAATGTACCAACAGCCCATAATTTCAAAAGATTCTTAACAAAAGTATGGAGATGATTCAGTTCAATACCATCAACGAATAAAATTGGACGAAATCGATGGCCTGTCACACTAATTACGATAAAACAATAAACAACGAAAAAAGAAACAATGTTAGAAAATACCAAAATTGCTGTTTTTGGGTGGATGGCTATGAGATTAATGGTTAAACGAAGATTAGTCAATTCCAAAGCACTAATCCAAACTATTGTATAAACTATCGCTGGATGAGAAAGATTCAAATATATTCCTGGCACCCCTCTTTTTTTGCTAAATTTGAAATGATTCACGCTTAGAAACCTCTCTTAAAGCGGAATTTATGCAAATGATGCCATACAACATTGGGGAAGAAGGTAAAACAAAACAAAAAGAAGTATTTATAATTAACAAAAGCGACTTTTCGTAATTCTTTCCTCGCCTTTCGTCTGTCTCCTAACGTAAAATAGTACCTCGCTTTATAATAAAAGGCGCGCGCATAAGCTTCCCGTAATTCTTTTCTATATAAAACGCTGATGTTAGGATTCTGTTTTTGCAATAAATCTAATGTGTACACTCTTTCTTCAGCCCATTTAGAAACTGTTTTATTTGTCAACGAATCAGTATGTACTCTATATTTAGCCACTGTTTCATGAATAACACAAAATAGGTGTTTAGCCGCTAGTTGCATAAACAAGCAATATTCTTCTGATGCCTTTACACTGGGATCAAAAGTTAGCCCTGAAGCCTTCAGAAAGCGTTTGTTCAAAATAGTGGCTGGGACATTGATATCAAATTGGACTAGTAACTCTCCTAACAAATTACCACTTGAATACGTTGGTACATAATAACCAAAAATATCTCCATTTTCATCTATTTTTTCTACTCCACCGTAAGCTAGTGCATATTCACCACTTGTAATCGCTTTCACTAACTTAGTTAATGTATATTGCATCCAGATATCGTCGCAGTCCAAAAAAGCGATTAGCTCACCTCTAGCCTGCTCAACAGCTTTATTGCGCGCAGCCCCTAATAGAACAGTCTCACTTCCACGAAAATACCTTAATCGATCATCATAACTTAGTGCAATTTCAGCGCTACGATCTGTGGAGGCATTATCCCAAAATATAATTTCCCAGTTAGGATATGTCTGAGCATAGACCGAATCAATCGCCTCTTTAAGATAAGTCTCGCAATTATAACAGTTCATTATCACGCTGACGAGAGGCATATCATCAAGGCTATTCAGCTTCAAGTCCACAGCGTTACCATTCATCATAAGGTATCACTCCATTAGTGATTTCAAGATTATCGGTTTCCTCGGGATCGTGGGGAGAATTTGTGCAGTTCGCCAAGATGGATGCGCCGGTGGCTATACCTTGAAAACCGTACCACAATAATGGTGGAATAACGACAAGGTAATAAGCCTCTGGTCTGCCAAGTTCGATAACTTCAATTTTATATTTGCTTAGAGAGTCAGCTCGATTATCGTAAATGACGAGCTTTATCCTACCAACGGGCACAGCAAGATGCTGCGTTGTCCTCAAATGACGTTTCCAAGCCTTGACTACACCTGGATTAACCTCTGAGAAGTAGACTTCACCAAATCCATTGAAGTGTGGCGCATCCGCACGCAGCATGTGCAGCACCGCACCCCGATAATCAACGATTTGTTTGAGAGGAATGATCCGCACCCCTTGGATAGCCGAACTGAAGGCCGTTCCCATTATCGTGCCCACGGCAGCCCCTCTCTATCCGCTTTGCGGCGATAATCCTCGATCTGTTTTTGCGAGAGCGCAATCATTCGTTCTCGGGTGCCATCCATATAAAAAGTCCTATACCACTCACCAGTCATCGCTACAGTCTCCTCAAAGGAAAGTACTGCTCGCCAGTTTAATATGTTCAAAGCCTTGTCACAGGAAAGTTTGAGCAATGTAGATTCTTTTTTGCCTGTATTGAAAGCCTTGTCTTTCTGCCACTTAGATCCGGGCCATTGATCTGCCATGGCAGTCAGTAGATCTTCGACAGACTGATTGATCTTTGCATCAGGACCAAAATTGAATGCCTGTCCCATCGCCTGAGGATCCTTCTCCCAAAGTCGCGTTCCCAACCACAAATACCCACTTAATGGCTCCAATACATGTTGCCAGGGACGCGTGGCCTGTGGACTGCGCACAGACAAAGGTTTCCCGCTCGACCAAGCCCGTACTGCATCAGGAATTATCCGATCCTCCGCCCAGTCCCCTCCTCCAATCACATTCCCTGCGCGCGTACTGGCAATCCGTGGGCCATTTTGGAAGAAGGAATGGATGTAGGAATATATAACAAGTTCGGCGCAGGCTTTAGATGCACTGTAGGGATCTTTCCCACCCAGCACATCATTTTCTCGGTACCCCCAAACCCACTCGACATTACGATAGCATTTATCACTGGTAATGAATATACCTGCCTGCACTGAAGATACTTGGCGAATGCACTCCAGAACATTCATTGTACCAAGCGTATTTGTTTCGAATGTCCGAACTGGATCGTCGAAGGAACGCCTGACCAACGGTTGACCAGCCAAATGAAAAACTATCTCTGGTCGGAATTTCTGCATTGCCCTCATAACTTGCTCACGTCTGCGTACGTCTCCGACGATATGTTGCAACTGGCTTTCGAGACCAAAGATATCAAAATTTGCTGGCTTCGTAGGAATATCCAGGGAAAAGCCACACACATCTGCGCCCAAAATTCTCAACCAGAAGCTCAACCAAGACCCTTTGAAGCCAGTATGTCCCGTAACAAAAACCCGCTTATTTTTATAAATATTGTTAAACATAGTTCAGTTAAAGCTTACCACAGCTTCCAGGCTGCCTTACGATTATTCCACATATCCGTCAAAGCATTCTTATCACGCAACGTATCCATGCAATGCCAAAACTTCTCATGCTTGTAGGCCATTAATTGGCCGTCTCTGGCGAGGTTTTCCAATGGCTCAGCCTCCAACACAGTTGCATCATCCTCAATATAATCGAATACGCCCGGCTCAAAGACGAAAAAACCACCATTAATCCAACCTTCATCGGCTTGTACTTTTTCCTTAAAATTAACAACCCTATCACCATCCATCTCTATCCTACCGAACCTCGCCGATGGTCTGACTGCAGTAACAGTGGCCAATTTTCCATGTGATCTGTGGAAACGAACCAATTCCGAGATATTTATGTCTGCAACTCCATCACCATAAGTCAGCATGAAAGTTCCATGCGGCCTCAAGATGGGTTCCAATCGATGTAATCGCCCTCCCGTCATTGTATCATGCCCAGTATCAACCATTGTCACTATCCAGTCCTCCGATTTGCTATTGGCCCAATTGATAGTCCCCTTACCCAAATTGACCGTCAAGTCGCTGGACATTAAATGATAATTCATAAAATACTCCTTAATGACCTCTTTCTTATAACCCAATGCTAAAACAAAATCATTGAATCCGTAATGGGCATATATTTTCATGATATGCCATAGAATCGGTATTCCTCCAATATCGACCATGGGTTTTGGTCTAACAACAGTTTCTTCGCTTAAACGTGTTCCTAAGCCGCCACACAATATGACCACTTTCATATAGCTTACCTCATAAATATCAGGAGTAAAAAGAAAAAAGCTTTTTATCTTTCTTGTTTTATTAAGTACTCCTTTATTCTACTAATTATATATTGCACATCATCACTACTGAGATCAGGGTGCAGAGGTAAAGATAATATTTTCCCGTAAAGAGCTTCAGTAACCGGGAGTTTCTGCTTTCCTCCTCCAAATAAACGCAATAAATGATTCGGCTTATAATGAATACCTGTCTGTATACCACATGACTCAAGATAGCTCCGCAGCCCATCCCGCTTGCCGTTCACAACAAGAATTGGCTGAATATGAGGTATAATAGATGTCAGATCGGTATCAAGAAAACGGACACCTTCCAGTTGAGACAACTCCTCACGATACAGTTGGCTCAGATATCTGCGACGTGGAGCGAACTCCGCTTCCAATCTTCTCAGTTGAACCCTGCCAATTGCCGCAGAAATATTGCTCATGTGGTAACGATATCCTTGTCGGCTGACATCAAACTCCCAACTACGCTTTCCCTTATAACGTTTCTCCGTATCTTTTTCAACACCGAGTAAACGGGCATCTCGTATCCTGGCCATTATTTCCACATCGGATGTAACTACCGCCCCACCCTCGCCGCTGGTAATATTCTTGATGCCATCAAAACTGAAACAGATGATATCGCCAAAGCTACCAATCTTGCGACCTTTGTACGTACAACCAAAAGCATGAGCTGCATCTTCAATCACGCGCAGGTTATAGCTATAGGCAAAATCGTAGATTGCATCCAGATCGCCCGCATAGCTGGCATAATGTACGGGCATAATCGCCCTGGTGCGCGGAGTTAAACGCCTTTCCGCATCAGCCAAGTCAATGGTGAAAGTTTCGGGATGTACTTCGCAGGCGACCGGGACGGCACCGGCGGCAGTAATGGCTTGAAAAGAAGAGACGAACGTCAGCGACTGCACCAATACCTCATCACCCGGTTTCAGGGCTGCCTGCACAGCAAGATGAAGAGCGGCGGTGCCGCTGTTTACGCAGGCAACCTGATCGGGGGAAACCTCGAGATATTGGGCGATGTCGGCTTCGAAGCGTTGCACCTCGGCACCCATACCTAGATAGCCGTCTTCGAGTAGGACGCGTGTGACAGCTTCCGCTTCTTGGGGGCCGACGATAGATTTTGATAGACGAATCAGACGGGTGTTCAAGTAAAGTTCCTCCTCAAGATTACGCTTTGGTCGGCAAGGCAAGAAGCCTCAAACGTCGGTAAATCCGTCGAACCAAGCCTTTTTGCAGCACTTTGGGGTCGAAATCTGCATAACGAAAAGATGATTTGTCAATCGCTTCCAGAAATCGTTCGCTCACCGATGACATAAAATGCCTCTCGGCGCAGTAACGGTATGTCTGCTCGGACAATGCCTCAAAGGAGTCTGGAAGCGACTCAATCATGGTCTCCAGGCTGCGATTGCCCGGCTCAAAACTGTCCTTGGACAGAAAATTTCCCAGCACGTAATCGACGCTCTGAAAAAGCCAACGGTATTTATAATCCTTCGCTAGGTCCATGACCCTGTAAGAAAAATCGACCAGAATGGTAGGAACGCCCAGTTTCGCGCCTTCGAGCGCGGATGTCCCCATCGCGATCAACACATCTGCGTGCTCGACCAGGTAGTCGTCCAACGTTTGACCTGTCAATACGCCAGCCCAGACAAACTGAAAGGCGGCATGCTCGATGTCCAACTCCTGTACCAGCTTGGCATCGGGGCCATCTCCAATAATGTGAAATTGAATGGCTCGCCCTGTCTCTCGCGTATAGCGTGAAAGCCGCTTGAGAGTGTAGACCAGGATATGTATCTTGAAATCAGCCAGGCGCCCCAGCCAAACCACTGACACAGGATCGGATGGAACCGTCTTGCCGCTGGCCAGCTTCAGATTTTGCGCCACATCGTCACAGGGCACGGGGACGTACACCGGGTCATCGACGCGAAGGTTCAAGTACTTGGCCGTATGACGCAAGTTGGCGCCATCCATGAATAACAAGGCATGGGCTTCTAACATCTGCGTTGCCATCTCATGCAGTCGTTTAGACAGTCTGGGAAAGAGCAGGGCATTGCCCAGACGATGAAACCAGAGGTGCCGCTGCTGGAAATCTCGAAACCGGGCTAGAGGAATCACAGTCTGCACCAAATTGGCCGGATGTAGCGTCCAAAAAACTACCCTGGTTTCGGGAGGGATACGAAGTTCAGAGCGCATAGTGTAGGGCAGGATGGACTGCATGACCAGCACCGTGTCGCCGGGGATATCGACGGGTACGCAATCAGCGAAAGAGATGAGGCTGGCCCCACTGCTTGTATCCAATACCCGTCCCATAGCTCCGTTGGGATAGTCAATCACATAGGTGGGGATATCATAACGGGCGGCGATATGCTCTGCCATGCGCCGGAACAATACTGGCACGCCACTGACTTCCATGTAAGGGAAAAAAAACGTAATCGATGAAAAGCTATACTTCAATTTCGCCGTGTTTCCTAAGATCAGTTCAAGCTATTCATAACAGAACTCTTTCAATTCCCGATAAATCAAATCGATCTCGTATTGGTTCTCGTATTCCTTCCAAATACCCATGTATTGGATCGACATGGCCGGATCGAAAAACTGCCGGGGCCGCACGTGCACCGAAGCATCCTCGCCGAGAAAATCGAGAATCCTATCCACAGTCTTCCGATAATTCACCAGCAGATCTTCATATCGAATATAGAGAATATCGGGAGATTCGCCCTTATGGCGGGAGGAGATCTGTCGCATGAGGCGGAAACGATCGATGAATTCATGCGCAGGGATCACCCACGGCGGTCTGCGCTGCATGGCGACAAAACTGTCCCTGTGGTCACGGTCCACGATAATGCATTTAGCGTCGTGGAAATAGCGCATGGCCCGCTGAGGATAAAAGGGTTCGAAGGCGTTGTGCATGACAATGGTCGAGGTGCCCGCAGGTACGTTCGAGGATAGAAGTTCGTTCAAATACCACCGCGTAGCGGCGAGAAACGAGTCCGGCGCGGCCAGATAGACTTCTCGCTCGGCCAGAGACTTGAGGCCTGCCTTATGCAGCAGTTTACGAGCAAAGAGCTCCAGTCCACCCATATCCGCCACCGGGTAGGGCCAGTATTGCTTCCATCTGGCCTGAATCAGGCGATCAAGGTACTGTTCCGACAACGCCGTGAAACGACCGTCGTAGCGTTCGTCATAATTCCAACCGACCGCGTTAAACCAGGTTTTAGGCTGGGTCCATCGATTTTTAGGCCCGAGCCTGTGCACTAGCCGCCGAAAACGTCGAATGGCGGCATCAGAGCGGATGGGCGACCAGTCATCGACCAAAGCTGTCTCCAGATCACGAATACCGCTCTGTATCCTGATCAGCAAGAATTCGAATTGTGCTTCAAGTACAGGATAGCCTTTAAATTCGCGAACCAACTCAATTACTGCCTGCTTGCCAGTAAAAGCATACCCTGAAAGATCGAGGAACCTATACATTCATCGCTAGCGATTAAAATATCGACGAATAGCCCTAATTACGGTATTGATATCTGAAGCAGACAGGTGTGGCCCCATCGGCAGACTCAACACCTCGCTGTGAATGCGCTCGGTGATCGGAAAGGCGCTTACTTCCAAACCCATTTCCTGGTACGCCCGCTGCAAATGCGGCGGTACAGGGTAGTGAATAAGAGTGCCAATCTCTCGCTCGCGCAAATACGCCTGCAATGCATCCCGCTGCGGAGTGCGCACTACAAAGACATGCCATACCGGCTCCAATCCCGGCAATACTTTTGGCAGGACTAAAGGAGTGTCTGCCAGTTCATTAAGATAAATCTTGGCTAATTTTCGTCGGTGGTTATTCCATAGATCCAGGTGCCGTAGTTTCACTCGCAAAAAGGCTGACTGTAGCGGATCTAACCGAGAATTGAAGCCCTTGACTTCATTGTAATACTTTACCCGTGAACCATAATTGCGAAGCATGCGCACTTTATCTGCCAATTCAGGGTCATTGGTCGTTACGGCACCTCCATCTCCAAAGGCACCCAGATTCTTGCTGGGATAAAAACTCCATCCAGCAGCATCTCCCAGCCCGCCAACACGATGCCCTTTGTAGTGTGCGCCGTGCGCTTGGGCCGCGTCTTCGACTACTTTCAGTCCATATTGCCGAGCAATCTCGATAATGGGATCCATGTCTGCTGGTTGGCCATAAAGATGTACCGGCATGATGGCTCGTGTGCGTCCGGTAATGGCCGCTTCAATACGGTTCGGATCGATGTTATAAGTCCATTCATCAGGCTCGACAGGTACAGGCGTAGCTCCAGCATAAGTTACGGCCAACCAGGTAGCAATGTATGTATTTGCAGGCACGATAACCTCATCGCCAGGACCTATCCCATATGCGCGCAAGATTAAGTGCAAGGACTCCAGGCCGTTACCGACTCCAATACAATGGTTCACGCCGCAATACGCTGCAAACTCGGACTCAAAGGCTTCAACCTCCTCACCCAAAATGTACCAACCGGACTCCATTACGCGGCGGTAGGCAGTGTCTAATTCTCCTTGCAACGCCGTGTAGCTGTACCTCAAATCAAGAAACGATATTTTCATTGCCTACTCACCACCGGCCAGCACCACCGACACAAATTCGTCGTAATTGCGATAATAATCGTCCTCGTTATACAGTTCAGATGCCAGCACTAAACACACCGAACCAGAAGAGAAGTTTTCTATCTCGCGCCAAACTAGCGGTGGAACATACAAGCCATAATAGGAGCGGTTTAGCTGATATCTGTGACGAGATTGACCATTATCCAAGATCACATCAAAACTCCCAGAAGCAGCAATAATGAATTGATGACACGTCTTCAAAGCGTGACCAGCTCTCGTTTCGCCGCCCGGCACATCGTAAAGGTAAAAGACGCGCTGGATTTCAAAGGGGATATGGCGATTCTGCTCAATAAAGGTTAAATTGCCACGAGGATCGGTAATTTTTGGTAATTCAATGATATGTGGATTTTTTTTCATAATTACTTCGTTCCCAATTGATTTATTTTTATAGAACAATACGGAATATGTGTTCACTCCTTCCAAATCTGTATCCAAGACTTTCCAAAACCCAAATGACAGCTTTATTCGTGATTTGAGTAACATAAAATATGTGTTCCGAACCTACTTTTTCACACAAATAATAATGAATCTCTGAAAGGATTTTGCGAAACCATCCCTTGAATTCAGTAGATACTGCGGTGAAAGCAACCTGTGATATTTTCTTCTTCCAGACAGCCCACTTATCACGGTGAAAATTAACGGTACAGAAAGCTGATGGATTAGGCACATTAGGCACAATTGTAATATCTGCAAATCCTTCAGAGATTGAAGCCTCAACCCATTTATACATCAATCGGTCTGCATCCTCATGTTTTATAAACGGATCTGCGTGAAAACGGTCAAATGGGTTCACCACTATTTTTGCCGCTCTCCCTAGAGAGGAAATATCATCTCGCGTAGCTTCCCGCACAGGAAACCTCCTGTCATAGGTGTAATTGGTAATATCCCTATGATAGTATGCCCTGGTCTCTATCAATGAGAAACCTACCTCACCGAGAGCTCGCAGCGTAGGCAAATCACGGGAATCAACTGCAGCGAATAGATAGCGCATTCCACGCACTTTGGCCACTTTCAGTAGTGCTTTAATTGCATTAGAGTAATCTAGGTCAAAACGATACTCAGATGGATCCAGTGGAAACACTCCCCATAATTTTGCCACATCGTATCTAAAAAAAGTGCTATCCCATGGAAGGCGCTCGCAAAAAACGCCAACCGTGATACCGTTCTCTGTATGTGTGAGGCGCAAGTCATTTTCATCTGGCAGTTTCTTCGTTAATACGTCAGCAAAAAGTTTTCGACCTCCCTCCCCAGAAATGCCGCGAATGAAGTCCATGGGGAACCAAGGTAAACTCCGACAAAGAACATCGCTGGCCCAATCGAGATCAATTTTATTCATTAGAGTTCTCCACTACTCGTAAAACGATAACAACGCACTGCGCAGCACTACTATCCCATAAAGGTAGATGCACGATTCCATTACCTTGAGCACTTTGAGCTGGCGAGAAAACAACAAACTGAGTCCCACATACGGTGTGATGCCCTCACCAACGCGTAACTTGACTTATTAACATTGATATAAAATATCTTTTTTCAAGTTCTAAACTTTTTTAGACCCTCACTTTAAACACTTATACGGATGGTCTCCTGGAGATTGCATCATTGAGACGATTATACAATCTAAGCCCTTATTTTCTGTTCATATTTTTGAATACTATAGATTCTATAGTAGGCAGGCTTAAAC
>JALTEL010000693.1 GCA_027073945.1 Caldifarciminota bacterium
GAATCCTCTGCAGTGAATTGCCGGAGGCAACATCGGGAGCGGGCAGTCCTTCACCAACGAATGCCCATGTCGTTGTATCCTGCGGCCCGTATCCGACTGCATCCAGGATTATCGTATCAGTGCCACTTACATAAGCAAGAAGCACATTATCCGGTCCGTTCTGGGCAACGTCATGTCCTATTACTGTATCAGCATTTACCACGCCGCTGTCCTGCGCAACGACAAAATATCCAGAAGGATCTATCTGGTAACCCGTTAAGTCATAATCGTCATATATCCCAGGGCTGGTCGAACTCCCGTTGTAAGGGAATATGTGAATGTTGTTTAGAGACTCTCCTGGCAGGCCTTTTAATTCTATGAACGTTGCGGAGTCAGTTCCCGGGGAATCGTAGTACACTTCGTTAATTACAAGGTAAACAGGTGTTATGTCAGACGAGTCTCTCGGCTCCAGTTTGTAATTGCCATAGGAATAATATAGCGGAGCAACTATATTATATATTTTCCCTGAATCAGGCTTGTAGGAAACGCCCATATCATCCACACGCAGAGGTCCTGAACCGTCATTCACTTCCCATTCTCCGTAGCCGAGTGAATCATTTGTACAGGTTGCCATGTTAACTTTAAGCAGAACGCTTTCGTACTGCTCGTCATTTGCACTGGCCGTTGACACGGTAATGGGGGTTGGCAGAGAAACATTACTTGCAATTATATACCCTGTATCAGGATGAATCTCTGTAAGTCCATTGTATTCACTTACAGGTCCCTGTCCATACACGCTGTCTCCCACAGTTACCATTGTATCTGCACCAGGCATGTATATCCAGATACCGCCCCAGGGAACAGCGGGTGTTTGCTCCATAAAGAATCCATTTGAATAAACGGCTGTTACAACGCCGGAAGTTGCAACTGTCTGACCAAACAGATTACTTGTATCGCCGGCGAATGTTGCGCTTGATGTATCCTGAATCTCTGTTATATAGTAATATGGTACAGGGGGTACAATAACAAGTTTCCCGGCCTGATTGGTGTCATATCCATTACCCGAGCCGTCAAGGTCGGCATAAACCCATGGTCCCCATGTTGTTCCATCATTATATGTATATCTGAATGCATAATCATAGGTTCCAATGACAAATGTGGTATCAAAAATTATGTTACCCATATACTCGTAATTGTTGTTACTATTTCCATGGGCAGAATTAAATGTTGCAGGGTACCATTTCCATGTTGAATTCCAGGGATATGTACCAACAGGACCCACGCCTATTTCTACGATAAAGTTGTCTTTTGAGAGTGTATCTGCATCCGTAACACCGCCTTTGTAAACCTGTCCGAAAAGTGTGTGTGAGGTTGTATCTATGCCAACAGTATCCGTATCAGCACTTGGCCATTGGGTGTTGCACCAATCGGCCATTGGCGGTAGGCCTGCTGTGCTGAAATAATTCAAAACCCTGCTGGTAAGTGTATCAACGAATGATTGGGAGTCTATCTGCACAACTTCATAGGGTAGATAGACAACTATGTTTTTATCTCCGTTATAGGCGATTCCACCTGCCGTATTTGTGCTGTCCCCGTTTATGTCTATGAGAAATTTCCAGGAAACGTCTATAGAATCCCATGGCGAATAAGGAGCAATCATATCAGGATAGGACGAATTTATTGTATATTGAATTCCATTTGAAATTGGGTCACCTGTTACACCGACAATGGTATCACTGTCTGTACTTGCACTCATATCATCCTGTATATACAGGCTATGTAAGTAATCTTTGTACATTTCATAAACTATTGAATCTTGGACTGCAGCATAACCAATATCATCACCGTATATCATAAGATGTTTTCTGGCGCTTTCAGTCCCTGCATTCAAAAAGCTCACGAGTGCTGTGAATTCCGTGTCCGCAACACTATAGCTTTCTCCCCACAGCATATTTGACCAGAGTGGAAGAGAATCCACCACGGAAGGTAAATAGCCTGAGAATATATAATCGGGTTGTACATCTATGTTGTTATCAATAAGGGCGTTTGCTATGGGATAGTATTCGGAGCCTTTGGAATAAACAATTAAATTATCGCCTGATGGCATGATATTATACATATAAGTGGCAGAAGTTCCGAGATTACCGTGAGAATCCCATCCTGCTATCTGGTATCTCAGTTTGGTTCCTTTGGGTTGAGCCGGAATTGTTGCAGAGTACGTATCAGGTGCAGCAGTGAGTGTCATAGGGGCAGAATCCTGTGCCCAGCCTGTACCATTCCATATATAGTAGTAAAGTTTTGCAGAATCAACACCTGCCGGGTCATCCAGTGTTGCAGCAACAGCATCATCCAATCCTGTGTAAAAATGCGAAGTAGGGCCCTGCAGCAGCGTAATTGTTGGACCAACTTCGTCCCCAAAGGTCACTTTCACATTATCTATCATCCATTGCCATTCCCAATTTCCTCCGTCATCATAATGAAACCCGACCATTACATTTGATTGGTATGCCGCAATTGGTGTAAGGTCTATGAATTCGTTGTTAGTTGTATCGGATGCCGAGAATATTTTAACAGTATCCCATGTTGTTCCTCCGTCTGTGGATACCTCAACATAGGCAGCCGGGGTGGAGTATTGTTCATACCAATGGTCAAATATAAGCCATACGGAATCTGCGGTAGAGCAGTCAAAGGAATTGGTGCTTATGAGTGAGTTATTGCCTCCACCTGAATTATCCGAGTCACATATCAGGAATTTACCGGATATGTTGGACCCTGCAGGTGGTGTTTTTCCTCCGGGATTATCCGTATTCCAGTTATAGGTAGGGTCTCCGCTGTGTCCTCCTAAGTCAGTAACCGTCCATGTGGATGGAATTCCAGATTCAAAGTCCTCATTTATCGGGCCTTTTACGGAATTTTTAACAGGTGTCGCTGCATTGTTACTCAGCTTCATTATTGTTGCAGCTTTTTGTCCATCCATTTTACCACGCTTATTGCGCCTCTGCGAGGCACTTGCATTTCCTATACCGAGGACAGCTATTATCCCCAGTATTCCCACGATTTTTTTCATTTACACCTCCTTGTGTATTGCATGCATATTTTAAGATAAATACAACGAATAGTCAAATAGTTTTGTTATTTTCAATGCATTAAAAACTCGTTCCCATCTGTATATGGGGAACCCATTTACCATGTCCGTTTTCAAATCCGTAAGCCATATCAAAACCGATTATACCGAGCATGGGCATCTGCATCCTTATGCCTATTCCTGCTCCCTTTTTCAACACAAAAGGTCTGCTCTTATAAGTGTTTAAAAAGCTGTTGCCTGCATCAAAGAATATAAGGCCGTACATATTTTCATTTACTCTATACCTTTCTTCAAAGGTGAAAATATTGTAAAATCTGCCTCCTATGTTTACACCGTTCTCATAAGGTCCTACGCTTCGTAATTCATATCCTCTTAATCCGTAAGGTCCTATATCACCTAAGAAGAAACGTTCATAAAAGGGAACATCGTTATTCTGTTTGAGTCCGTTAAGTAAACCCGCTTTTATTCTTAGTGCACTTATCAGTTTTCCTCTATAATTGAAGAGTTTTGCCTGTTCAAACTCTGTTTTTATGAAATCAACATCACCCAAAAACGGGCCACCTGCTATTTCCATAGTAACCAAAGTTTTTGCTCCTTTCATGGCATTAAAAGACCTGTCTCTCGTATCCCGCTGGAAGTTAATGCTTCCCGTGGAAGTGAGAACAGGACCCTTGCTTATCCATTCTTCATAATAAGGTAAATCCTGATATGGAGCGGAAATGTCATAAACATAGTTTTTTTCAATGGTATAGCCAAAGCCTATTTTTGTATAATCATTAAAAATTGCTTCGCTGTAATTTACACTGCCTCCCGTTTTTCTTTCATTATAATCCGGTAGGTAATGGATGGTGTGATAAAGCGAGAATCCGACAGACCTTCTTCTGCCACCTATCCACGGCTCGGTAAAATTAAGGGAGAAATTTCTTCGTTTTCCTCCGTATTCTATCATTCCGCCTGCAATTTCCCCGCGTCCCAGGAAATTCGGTTCCTGCATCTGCAGGTAAGCTGACAGGCCATCTAACTGTGAATAAGTTGCGCCCACACCAAATGTGCCTGTGGGCTTTTCCTCAACCTTTATTGAAAGATCTATCAATGATGAATCCTCTGCAACCGGCCTGAAGTCAAGGGACAGATTTTTAAAATAGTTGAGATAGTACAGATTGCGCTGGCTCTTTATGGCCTGTTTCCTTGAAAAATAATCGCCCGGGAACAGAGTTAATTCTCTTCTTATAACATTGTCATAAGTTTTTGTGTTGCCCTTTATACCTATTTCCCTTATCCTTATCCGGTTATTTTCCGTAATTTTGAAATTTAAATTTATTGTGGAATCGTTTGCAATCTCTTCATCGGGTAAAACATTCAAATAGATATAACCTGAGTCTCCGTATGCACTTGCTATGTTCTGGACTGTCTTTTTGAGTTTCTCGCTGCTAAATGCCCGGCCGGGTCTGAATATAACCATTCCATCAAGCGTCTTCCTGTCAAATAATTTGTTGCCCTCAAAAGAATAGGTGCCGAAATAATATTTTTTGCCCTCTGTCACGTAAATCTTTATATAAATGTATTTACCCTGATGTTTTATATTGTACGAGTCAACAGTTGCCTCTGGAAATCCTCTGTTGTGATAAAAGTCAGTTACTGTTTTAATATCAGTATTGAACTTTTCCTCATCAAACTTTCCCGAACGCAGAAAGCCTTTTGGTTTGTTTTTCAGTTTTTTCAGGATTTTGTGGGCATTGAATTTGAAAGCCCCGACAATTTCAATTGATTTAATTACATTCTTCTTATGCTCCTTGACATTTAGAGTGAGAATACCCTGACAGCTACTGATAAATTTGAATGAAGGTGAGACTTCTGCCTGATTATAACCTTTCCTGGCATACATATGTTCAATAAACCTGGCTGTTTCAAAGGCCTGTTCCTCTGAATAGGGCAATCCCGGTTTTATTGATATGGTATCGGCGAGCACTTTTCGCGAGATTTTTTTATTACCCTTAAAGATAATTGTATCAATTCTCGGATTTTCACGAATGTTAAGCGTTATATCGACAAAATTCCCGCTATCTCTGGATACTTGAACTTTCGCCTGTGATGCGTAATTGCTTTTTACGAGTTTCCGTATTACCCGGTCTATATCTGGTATTGAAACCGATTTTCCCTGCTTAAAATTTATAAAACTTTTATAGAAAGCGGGGTCCCCGCATTTCAGAGAATCAATTTTGACAGACCTCACGATAAATGAACTTATAAGGATGAGAAAAACACTCAAGATTGTTTCCTTGTTGCTGTGTTTACCTGTCTGGATGTGTTGAAATCCACGGATCCATCTTTGTAAAGCACTTCCACCATATCTCCTTCCCTGATTTTTCCCCTTAAAATGTAATCTGATAAAGGCTCCTCAATGTATTTTCTTATAACTCGCCTTAATGGTCTTGCCCCGTATTCTTCATCGTATCCTGTCTCGGCTAAGAAATTCTTAACAGAATCTGCGACATTCAGATTTATCTTCTTTTCAACGAGCCTTGATTCCAACTCTGAAAGCAGAATATCTATAATTTTCTTTATATTATCCTTTGTTAGAGGATTGAATGTGATAATTTCATCTATTCTGTTGAGAAATTCAGGCGGAAGAGTCTTTTTGAGTTCGGATTTCAGATAATCCGTTATCTTTTTTTCTTTTAGTAATTCACTTTTTTCCTGAAAACCTACAGTGGCATGTTTTCTCAGAAATTTTGTTCCAATATTGGAGGTAAGTATAATAACAGTGTTTCTAAAGCTGACCTTTCTTCCGTAATTATCCGTTATAACTCCTTCTTCCAATAATTGCAGTAGTATATGAAAGACATCAGGGTGTGCTTTTTCAAACTCGTCAAAGAGAACCACAGCATAAGGTTTCCTTCTTATTTTCTCGGTTAATTGCCCACCTTCTTCATAGCCGACATAACCTGGAGGAGCACCTATGAGTTTTGATACGTTGAATTTTTCCATGTATTCTGACATATCAACTTCTATTAATGCATCCATATCACCGAATAGAAATTCAGCCAGCGCTTTTGCGGTCTCTGTTTTGCCAACGCCTGTGGGACCTAAGAATATAAACGAACCTATGGGCCTTCTTGGATCCTGAACTCCAGCCCTTGACCTTCTTATCGCCTTTGAAAGAGCTGAAAGAGCTTCTTTCTGTCCGATTATTCTCTTGCCCAGTTCTTTTTCCATTCTGAGAAGTCTTTCCTGTTCACTTTCGGACAATCTATTTACCGGCACCCCTGTCCACAGAGATATAACTTCAGCAATATGCTCTCTTGTCACCACAGGAGCATTGCCCTTTGCATGCAATTTGCGTTTTCTTTCAGCTATCATCTTTTTTAGTTCTTTTTCCCTGTCTCTGTATCTTGCAGCTATCTCGAATTCCTGTTTCTTAACCGCATTTTCCTTGTATTTTTTTACAAGTTCAAGATCAGCTTTCCATTCTTCCAATTTTTCATCTGTTACCTGAGAATTTAGCTTTAATTTTGCTCCTGCTTCGTCTAATACATCTATGGCTTTGTCAGGAAGGAATCTTCCTAATATATATCTGTCGGATAGTCTTGCAGCTGCTTCTATAGACTCCTCCGAATATTTTATGCTGTGAAATTCCTCGTATTTCTCCTTAAGTCCCATCAAGATTTCGACAGTTTCTGCAACAGTTGGCGGCTCAACCATGACCGGCTGGAATCTGCGTTCAAGTGCCCCGTCCTTTTCTATGTATTTTCTGTAGTCCTCAAGTGTTGTTGCTCCGATAACCTGAATTACGCCTCTTGCAAGGGCTGGTTTTAGTATATTTGATGCATCAAGCGCACCTTCTGCCGCCCCGGCTCCTGTTATGGTATGTATCTCATCAATAAAAAGTATGGCCTCTTTCGTTTGGGCCGCTTCATTAACAATGGCCTTCAATCGTTCTTCAAATTGTCCCCTGTATTTTGTTCCAGCAACAATGGCGGCAAGGTCAAGAGATAGTATTCTCTTATCAAATATGGAATCGGGAACATGGCCGTCTGCAATGCGCTGGGCAATTCCTTCGACAATTGCAGTTTTCCCAACTCCGGGCTCACCGATAAGTACGGGGTTGTTTTTCTTTCTTCTTGAAAGGATTTGTAGAACTCTTTGAATTTCTCTTTCTCTACCGATAACAGGGTCAAGTTTATTGTCCCTTGCCAGTTGAGTTAAGTCAATGGAATAATTTTCAAGTGTTTTTGCCTTTTTTGCTTTCTTTTCCGTTGCGTCGGATTCAATATCCTCCTCTCCCAAAATTTCTTCCATAACGCCTTCGTAAGTTACCCCATAGTTTTCAAGTACACGCTGAGCTATACTGTTCTTTTCCCTTAGCAAGGCCAGCAATATATGCTCAGTACCTATAAACGCCTTGCCCAATTTTCTCGCTTCCTCTGCTGCATTTTGAATAACACGTGTAGCCTCATGATTGAGAGGCACAGGCTCTTTTAATCCAAGCGTAGATGGGAGAATCTGAGTGGACAGTTCACGTCCGACAATTCTTCTTACCTTTTTTATATCTACATTGTGTGATACTAGAATATCGTAAGCTATCCCATCTGTGACTCTCAAGAGTCCTATAAGTAAATGCTCTGCACCTACATAACTGTGCAGCATGGTGGTTGCCTCTTCCCTGGCATAATCGATAGCTTTTCTTGCACCGTTGCTAAATTGTTCCATATTTATCCTTTTTTATTATTTTTCATTATAAAACTCAAATAATCCAATTCTGTTCTCGCATCTCTTACAAAAGTTGATGCCGGAAATTTTTCCGTCAGTTCCTTATATAAACTTACCGCTTCAATATAACTTTTTTGCATTTCTTTTATATTGGCTGCTCGGTAAAGATAGAAAGCCTTCAGGCTTTTTAAAGGTGCAGCCTGGTATGCCTCGTAAACCATTCTGAAGGCAGTGGTATAATCTCCCGTATCCATGTATATCGTTCCAAGGTAGCCTTTTGCAGAGGCTTTTAGCAGGGGGTCTGGAATTGAAAATTTTAAAAATTTCTGAAAGTACTGTTGAGCCTTCTTTTTGTTACCTTTTTTATAATATAGCACACCCAGATAATAGAACGCCTTTTTACCTGATAAAGTGTTGCCATATTGCTGCGTGAGTCTTGTTAAAAACGCCTCAACCTGCTTTGCAGATGTTGTATCAGATATATTGTACATAGTCTCCATGCTCTGGATAAGCATAAGCTGGGCGTTTGCATCGTATTTTGGCCTTGAGGAGAAATAGTAGAATATACCAATTGCAATTATCACAAGTATACCTGCGCCTATTTGCTTTTCTTTTTTGTTAATATCGGGCTTTATAATAAAATTTACAATTTTTTCAAGCTCTTCCCTTATAGGGTCATGTCTTAATTCAGCTTTGGTCATTTTTTTACTCATTAAATCCTCCTTACTGTTCTAATTATAGTGTATAATAGGTGTATTGTCAATATTTCCCCCCATTTTCCCTTCTTTTGAGTTCAAGGTTGATGAGTTTTGCCGCTCTATTCAAGGCTTTGTCAACTGGTAAAACACCTCTTAGTGCATATTCCAAGCCTTCTGTGGAAAGATATCGCCTGCCCGTGAACCATACAGGATTCCTTGGCTCAAAATCGCTGTATTCTATTTGCTTCATAGCTGCCTCCATGCCGGGAACCTTATTAAAGAACTTGCGCATTTCTTGTGTCTTGAAAGCGGATTTTGTAAGCGGCATATAACCTGTATGTACACTCCAGTATGCCTGGACATCAGGCCTTAAAAAATATTTCAGAAATGCTACCATATTTTTTTGTGCGTGTTCGGATGTGCCCTTAAAAAGAGCCACATTAGTGCCCGAAACTATAACTGTACTGTCATTTTTGTCATGGGGTACGGGCGCCACACCAAGGTTGAAATTTATTTTGTCTTTCATAAAACTGTAGGATACAATAGTACCCCATACCATTGCAACTTTGCCAGACGCAAAATCGTCCTGATGCTTATAGCCGGTTGTTATATAAGCACATGAATCCTTGTAAACGAGGTCGTAGAGATATTGAAGGGCATCTATACCAGCCTTGCTGTTGAATGCAGCCGAATCTCCCTGTATAAGCCTTCCGCCTTTTTGGTACAGTATGGTAGCAAACATCCAAACATCTATAACATATGCCGTTCCGTATATATCCGGCTTTCCGTCTCCGTCTGTATCAATGGTGAGTTTTTTTGCCACATTCCTGAATTCTTCCCATGTCTTTGGGAATCGCTTTATACCATATTTTTTAAACAGGTCTTTATTGTAATAGTATACGGGAACACTTTTATTAAAAGGGAAACTTATGAGCGAATCTTCCCATTCATTGTCCACTATAAGAGGTTTAAATATGTCATTTAAAGCCGAGTCTCCTATAATATTTTTATAGGCATAAAAAGGGACTATTTTTTTTGCATCTCTCAACTCCGATACCCAGGACTCGTAAACCTGAGCCATTGTGGGTGGTCTGTTTGATGCCACAGCTCCCATAATTTTTTGTGATAACGTTGAATAACTCCCGAGATTTACGCTTGTAATTTTTTCCTGTTCAGGTTTGGTTTTATTGTAATTATCTATAATTGTGTTTAATGCGTCACCTAAAGGCCCTCCCATGGACTGCCAGAAAACAGCATTATATGTCTGCTTTTTGATACAACCGCTCAGAGATATGACAAACAAGACAACAAAGAGTTTTTTCATTACTTATCTGTGGAGCACATAGGACAGAGAATATCTCATATTTGCACCGCCGTTATCAAAACTGTAAATCTTATGGTCATCAGATACATCGAGCTTAAAATTCTTTATATGGAAACCTGCTCCGTAGGTTATTCCCATTCTTTCCCCCTCTTTATCGTAAAAATATCCTGCCCTTAGGCTTATCATATCAAAAAAAGTGTAGTCAACACCAATGTGCTTCCATGCCTCGTCAATTACGTATTTCATTCCAAGTTCTCTATAATCCCGACTGATGCCCACAAGTACTTTGTTCACATCAGCACTTATTGTAACCTTGTGTATTTTGTTAAAAACAGGACGCAGTGCGATACCCATTCTCAAAAGTTCAGGCAGGGGATCTTTCTCTCCGGTTGCAGTGTACCTTATGCCAGGCCCTATATTATCAAACATTGCCGACACAGTGCTTCTTCTTAAAAATTGTATGTAATTCGGAAGCTCTGTATAGTACAGTGGCCTATAAAATGCCCCCATCCCTGCTGCAAAAGTCGTGCCCTGACCTCCGCCGGGAATACCCGTTGCTTTTCTCAATATATCAGAAGGTGCCAGGAAGCTGTGAATGAATTTCATGTTAACACCTACACTTATCGTTGAATCGAGCGGGAATCCGTATGCAAGAGAGAGTGCAATATCATACGGCCTCCATGTTCCGAGGTAGTTGCCGCTTTCATCATTTCCCGTGAATAATCCATAGGTAGAATATGTTATATCGGCACCGAGTGTTCCCACAGGAAGAGGGTACACCACACCTGTAAATTCGTAGTACATATCAGGAGCAAGACCTCTAAGCCATGGCGAATGTATGAGTGTGAATTCGATATTCCTCTTAAATCCCAGAGAGCCCACGCTGTAATAAGTTGCTGTGGCATCGTCGGCAACTGCGCTGAATGCTCCGCCCATAGATGTTGCTTTTGCTCCGGGATATATCAGCAGGAAAACAGCACCCGCCTCAAAAGATGATGCAATAACGGCAGATGAACTTAAAGCTATTAAACTTATAGCAAGTAACAGTTTTTTCATAAATAAAACCTCCTTGTATATAGATGTTATAAGTTTAAGCCATGAGAGGCATTTATTCAACTCTATTAATGTTTTTCGTTATTGTAAAACCCTGGAAGGATTTTTATATCTATTTCTTTCCCTTTCTCGTAGCCTTTCAGTGCACTGACCGCACCTGTAATCATATTGCCGAACATTTTCTGGATAAAACCATGAATGTCAACCCGTTTACCGCCTATTCTGAGAATAACACTGCTTTCCGAAAGTATTTTACAATCCTTTATTGTTTTTTCTCCGCGAAGTATGCGCTCAGCCAGGCCTTTGCATGTAAATCCGCATTCCTCACAATCGATTTGGGGTAAGAAGACAAATGATTTTCTCAGCAAAAGCTCAACAAAATCTGAAGGAGAATGCAAGGCATTTATAACCGGTATCCCTTTGAATGTCCTTAATATATTTGATACTTTACCAGATATCATAAATACAAGGCTGTCCAATTTATTTTCTATATCAGCTTCATCTCCAGCGGTCAGAATCTTTGGAACTGCAAGATTTGCATTTCCTTCTACGAATACTATATCAGTCGCAGTAAAGTATCTCAGTACATCAAGTACGGACTTTTTAGTGTCTGCAAAAATGGCATAACCGTTGCCTTTGTGGAGGCCGGAGACATCAGCTCCGCTGTGTCTTGCTATATAAGTATCCTTTCCTTCCTTATCCGGTTCCACATTCTTATGATGTGTTAATTTCAAATAACCAACAGAGAAGCCTTTGTCCTTCAATACTGGTATTATTGCCGCAATTGTTGAGGTCTTTCCTGTACCGGAGTCTCCGTATACTGAAATCACTCTCATTGTATATCTTCTCTTGGCAATTCTTTCTTTTTCCCTTTTATTTCCTCAATTGTGTGAGGAATTATGTGCAGAAGTGCTGAAAGATTTTCACGTACTGCATACTTATTGCCGGGAAGGTTTATAATTAGTGTGCGTTTTGCCACTCCTACCACTGCCCTGGATAATGCTGCAAAATCTGTTCGCTTCAGTCCTGCCATTAGCATTAAAATTTCCATGCCGTATAGCCTTTTGTCCAGTAATCTCATGGTTGCTTCTGGTGTCCTATCCCTTTCGGAAGGACCTGTGCCACCGGTTGTTATGACTATGTCTGTTTCTATTTTCACAAGTCTGGCTATTTCATTGGAAATTGCATCCTCTTCATCGGGTACCACAGTATAATTTACGTTTTCCACACTGAAATTATTTTTCATAATATCTATGATTTCCTTTCCGCTTTCATCCTTGCGAGTTCCTTTATATGTACTGTCGGAGATAACAATTACACCTATTTGCATATTAAAAGTATATTATCAGGCAGGTGAACAAACAAGAGGGCATATGCAGTGTCTTGAGATTTTTAAATTTCCATGGCTACTTTATACCCTTCATGAACCGCATCGACTATTCTGCGGACAGAAACGGCATCACCCACGAAAAAGCAGGGTCTGTCTTCGCAATGAAATGGTACATACGGCCTATTCCCAAATGCTGCGACAAATGCATCACACTTAATTTCCTCCTCTTCATTTGTATTTTTATCCTGAACTATTACATTATTACTGTTTACATCAATAATTTTCTTTTTTATTAGTATTCTGACGTTATGCTCTTTTAATTCTGATATCAGATGATTTCTTGAGAGTGTTTCCATTCCCATGGCGATGTCATCGAGCATTTCCACTATGGTGACTTTGTTTTTCTTTGATAAAAATAAGCCTGTCTCACATCCAACAAGTCCTCCTCCTCCCACAACTATATGCTTATTCTCAAAAGTCACCTTTTTTGAAAGTACATCCCAGTATGAATGTGCATTTTTTTCGCGCATCCACTGTGGTATAAAAGGTTTAGCACCCGTTGCGACTATAACGGCCTCAGGGTTTAATTCCTTTATTTGTGGCTTTGCACATTCACCTTTGTGTACAATCACGCTATGCGCTTCTTTCAGAACGTTTTTATAATACTCAACGAGCCAGTTAAGCTTTTCTTTGCCCGGAGGAACAGCAGCAACAGTCAACTGCCCCCCGAAATGCTCGCAAAACAGGTGTACTGTATGTCCTCTTAAAGACAACACTCTTGCGGCCTCCAGTCCGGACGGCCCACATCCCACTATTGCAACTATTTTCTTCTTACTTGCCTTTTCGATTTCTTCTTCCTGGCCGACATTCGCATTTATACCACATCTGATAGGAACATCCTCATCATGTCTTGCTTTTATACACTCGCTACACCCTATGCATTTTCTTATGAGGTGTATTTTCCCTTCCTTTGTCTTATTAATCCAATCCGGGTCAGCAATCAATGTTCTTCCCAGAGCAATTAGGTCAGCCTGTTTACCCAGTATATTTTCGGCTGTTTCCGGAGAACGTATTACTCCCACTGCAGCAACTGGAACGGGTAATGGTCTTATATTCTCAGCAAGATAGGCTCGCCATCCTTCTTCGTAGGCCATTGGTTCCAATCTCTTTTCTTTTGGGCCAATACCTATATCAGCCTGTATCATATCATAGCCTGCCTTTGCCAGTATGTTGGCAATCCTTTTTCCTTCACTGACTTCTATACCACCATTTTTAAAATCAGAAACAGCAAGTCTGATTGTCACAGGAAAATCCTTACCACACACGCTGGCTATTCTTTTTCGCAGTTCAACGGCAAATAATGTACGGCAAGCCCACTTATCTTTGCGGTGATTGGTCAGGGGTGATAAAAACTGATTCACAATAAGCCTGTGGGCTCCCTGTATCTCAACCATATCAAATCCTGCGTCCTTTGCTATAAGTGCTGAGGTTACGTACTTATCCATAAGAAGTTCTATATCATCTTCTGACAGTTGGTCTATTGTCTTTTTTCTGAATGCAGGCCTTGTAAGTTCAACGGAAATTTTTACGTCATATTCCTTGAGTCTTTTGACCAATTGCTTCCAGTCCGGAAGAAACATGGCAGAATCAATCCTCGGTTCGAATGCTCCGTGTCTTCCTTCTGGAAAATCAACACAGGCATTTTCAATTATAATGAGTCCGACTCCCCCTTTTGCTCTCCTTTCATAGTGTGATATAAATCTCTCGGTCAGATGGCCGTCTTTTGCAGCGAAGTTTGTGGATATAGGCGGGAACACGGTACGATTTTTCAATCTTACATTCCCTATGTTTATGGGGCTCAAGAGCCTGTTAAAATTCATCAAAAACCTCCTTTTTCAATGTAAAATGTCAGTATTATATTTTATGCTACATTGCACAACCAAACAATTTATGATGTCCAAAATTATACAATCTAAATGAAAACGGAATTAAAAACAAGTTTCTGGAAAAATTGAAACAATAACAGAGCTTACAATAATTAGTAATATTTTTACCCTTTTATAAACCCTTCAGATA
>JALTEL010000694.1 GCA_027073945.1 Caldifarciminota bacterium
ATTGCCACGACATCTATGCTACAGGTCTTCTGGAAGGAGATTGCTGAAGCCTATGCATTAGGCAATATAGAGAAAGTCAGGCAGTTATATCAGCGGGTTTCTCGAAGCCTCTATTTTATTGGCGCTGTCATAAGCTGCATTATGATACCATTCAGTCGGGAAATTTTGGCATTGCTTCTTGGCCCCTCATATAAAGCCGCATGGCTGCCCTTAAGCCTTATGTTTCTTTATCCCGTGCATCAGTCGATGGGACAAATTAACGGATCCATGCTTGGCGCTACAGAAAAGACAAAGGCTCAAAGTTATATAGGGCTTTTTTTTATAGCTATAAGTATTCCAACAACCTATATTTTGTTGGCGCCCAAGTCAGCAATCGTGCCCGGTTTTCAATTGGGTGCCATGGGATTAGCCATCAAGATGGTCGGATGTCAGATATTAGGTGTGAATATTACAGCTTTCTTTGTTGCCAGGTATGTTAACGCAACTTTTGATTGGAGTTATCAGATTAATGTCTTGTTGTTGCTGGTGCCAGCGGGTTTTCTGTGTAAATTTTTTGCTCATTACATACTCTCTCTGGCATCTCTTGATGAATATACGATTTTGCTTATGGCTGTTTCAGGCATTTTTTATCTGGTTATTGTTGCTGCCTTAATACGTTTTTGCCCCTCAATTGCCGGACTGAGTAGGGAGCAGATTGATCATGGCTTTTCCTGGCTTCGGGCGCGAATAAAACCGGCTTGAGTTGAATATGAAAAGCAAAGAACTTTTTCTCGCTACTACCGCTCTTGAAGATTTTTGGGACAAAAAAGCAAAGATACTTTTTCTTGGAGAATGGTGCCTTCGATACGATCAAAAAAAGATATGGAAAGATTTAGATTATTCTGTCTGTGATTATCCATGGGACGACAGAAAAAAAATGGCTGATGCCGCTCTGTATTGTGAAGCTGTATATGAGGATCTTCTCTTATACTTAGCTTCTTGTCTCAACGATGTTCATAATACAAACCATGGAATTAGATATTGGAAAATTGTCCTTGGGCCAGGGCTTATCAGATATATTCATGCGTTATATGATCGCTATGTTTGTATGCGATCCGCCGTTGAAATGTATGGCTCGTTGCGAACTATTGGTCTTGCCAGAACGTCATTTATTACCCCAATTGACTTTAACCATTTTCAATCTCTCTATATCGATGATTTCTATAATCTCCAGCTATTTACCCAAATTTTTGAACACTTAGAGATGTTAATTGAAAAATATCAAGATATGGATGGAGAGGTCGGCAACCATTGTATGTCATGGAAAGGATCAAGTTATTACAAAAGCGCTAAAAAGTTTTTCTTGCATGTGAGTGGTTTGGCATTTAAATGTTTCGGCCATACTGTGCCTATTTGGTTGGTTTCAGGATACCTACAAAGAAGAAATGGGATAGAGTTAGGAGTTCGCACACAAGGACGAGCTTTGCTCTTTAATCTTAGATTTTTAGACAAAAAAATTCGCGCCATAGTCTCTAATCTCAAGCAAAAGGCAATACTTCGAACCACTTTCATGAAAAAAGAGCTATCAAATTTTGCAACAGACGACTTTCGTTATTTTTTGATCAACTCTTTGAAGCAGAATTTCCCTTTGGTTTATCTAGAAGGATATAGTGAAATAATTAATTTATTAAATCCCTATTTAAAAAAACCGCCAAGGGTAATGGCGACAGCTACTGGATATGAAAGCAGCACGGCTTATGACTTTCTCGCTGCAGAAATGGCCGAACGTGGTACAAAACTAATCGTTCTACAGCATGGTGGAAATTTCGGTACAACATCATTACATCCATTAGAATATTATGATCAATCTGTATCGGATGGGTATTGGACATGGGGTTGGAGACATGGAATAGCAAGCAAGTGCAAGCCTATGCCAAGTCAGGTTCTTGAAGGAATTAAACGGACACATCGGGAAACGGGAATAGTACGATCCAGAATGCCTAAAGTCCTATATTGCGGGAACAATGGTGCAAGGTATCTTGTCTTTTTCTGGAGTAATCCTGTCGGTCCACAATGGAAGCAAGTTATAGAATGGCAGCACCGCTGGATAGAGAATCTCTCGCAAGAAGTCTTCCATAATTTAGTAGTTCGACTTTATCCAAATGATGCATATCATTGGTGCCAGAAAGAGAGATTGATAGATGTTTTTCCTTCGATCAAATTCGATAATTTGCGACGTCCTTTCAAAGAACTATTAAATGACTATGATATTATTGTTATAGATAGCAATCATACGGCCATGCTTGAGGCTTTGTTGGCTAATAAACCAACTATTCTATTCTGGGCATCTCAACTAAATGAACTGAGATCGTCTGCTCTACCTTTTTATGAAGAATTGAGGCAAGTTGGCATTCTTCATGATACCCCTGAGGCAGCAGCCAAGAAGGTCAACGATATTTATCACCAGCCCTATGATTGGTGGATGCGGAGAGATACGCAAAAGGCGCGCCAAAAATTCTGTGAAAACTTCGCATACGTATTAACCCAATGGGTAAAAATTTGGGCTCAAGAATTACTGAAGCTATGTGCATTGAAGAACGAATATGCAAATGCAACTAAATCAAGACAGAATAAGGATTTGAGGACATAAGAATGAATTCCATGAAACTTATATGGAAGGTAGTACAGCGGTGTGTTCAACATCCGTCATTTATGTATGATGTCTGGAAGTACGCAACGAATGATCTACTTAGTGCTATAGGTTATTATCGATATCCATTAAATAATTTTGTTGTTGTTGGGCTTCCAAAATCAGGTAGCACTTGGCTTTATAACATGCTTTTGATGCTGCCGGGCGTTAATCTTCGTTATTATCGGTCGTTAAATCTGAAGGATGATCAGGGGAAGTTTCGATTTGAAAATGAATTTGACAACATAGATAATTCCTTTTTTGTGAATAATCCCAAGCGTGGTTATTCTGCATATAAGTTTCATATCAGATATTCTGAAAGGAATGCGTCAATACTCAATAAATATGCGGGTAAGTGGATAGTCTTATATAGAGATATCAGGGATGTATGCGTTTCATTATATTTTTATCTTAAAGTTGCTGAGGAAGACCATTATCACGATTTATATCGGTCTATGTCTCAAGAACAAGCTCTAAATCACTCTATCTCTCTCATGAAGAAAGAGTTTATTCCTTGGATAAAAGGTTGGTGTGATGCTTTAAAACAGTATCAAGGACAAATTCTAGAAGTGAAATATGAAGACCTATGGGCTAACCCGCGGAGTGAATTAGAGCGCATTCTTGTTTTCTATGGCATCAATACTTCAGAGTCGTTTTATTCTCGAGCAATTAAAACAAAAATTTCAAAGCCACAAGATCTTCAAAGTAATTTAGATAATAAGTCCCGGCGTATGCGTATGAGAGCAAACACTGCAAGAAAAGGCGGTACTGGCGGATGGAAAGAGTATTTTTCCGAGAAGCAAAAGGATGAATTCAAAAAAGTTGCAGGGCAACTTCTAATTGATCTGGGGTATGAAAAGGACTTTGATTGGTAAGAAGCATGAGTTTAATAAGAGATCGACAGCACTTTGATGAGCTTGCTCAGAAATGGGATAGGCTTTATGCAAATGAGTTAATCTATAATGACCGGATATTTGTACTTCAGAGGTGGTTAAAAGACCATGGTTTCTTGAGTGGAAACAGGCAATATAGAGTGCTTGATTTAGGATGTGGTACTGGACAGGCTGCCAATGCTTATGGGCGTTTTTTCCCCTTGCTTATAGGAATGGATATTTCTAATAAAATGCTTTATCAGGCAAATGCCAAGGGATATGCGCTAAGCATACAATATGATGGAAAAAGGTTCCCTCTGCGAGAAAATACCTTTGATTTAGTTCACATGTTTAATGTAATTGAGTTTGTAGAAGAATGGGAGAAGTTATTGGTGCAGATATTTTTGATATTAAAGACCAACTCATGGTTTCTTATGTCCGTTGTTAACTCTCGGGATATTTTGAGTAAGATCAGCAGGATTAAAAAGAAATTTTTAAGACAACCGTCTTCTGCTAGCACACCAGCTTTAAAGAGGTATTACACATTTAAACAAATGATGACTACTCTGAGTAATATTGGTTTCAGTGAAGTAACACCTTTTATGTATGGTATTTCTCCGCGGGTTAATTCCTCTAAGAATAAATTTTATCTCAATCTTACGAGAAATAGATTTTTAGGCAGCCAGTTATATATTCAAGCTAAAAAAATATGAGGAAAGTTGCACACTTGTATCCGAGAAAATCTGCGTCCAAATATATTATTGATAAAGGAATAATATGCATACAATCCTTGCTACAACATCATCCTTTGGCAAAAGTGCCCAGTATTTAAAGGAAAAAATCGAAAATGATGGATTAGATTTAGTCACGAATCCTTTTGGCCGCAAACTCTCTGAGACTGAACTCCAAACACTTCTCGAAAAACATAGGCCTGTTGGTATATTAGCTGGTACGGAGCCCATAACAAGAGCCGTTTTGGAAGTTGCAAGAGGATATCTAAAGGTTATCTCGCGTGTGGGAGTTGGCTGGGATAATGTGGAC
>JALTEL010000695.1 GCA_027073945.1 Caldifarciminota bacterium
TTATTCTTCTATATGCCACTGTTTTTTTAAATACTCGTTTACCTCCTGTTCAAATTTCTTCTTCGAGCGTTTTTTTGCAGGTTTTAGTCTAATGAAATCCGATGTCCACATTACCTTTGCTCCGAGAGATTTTACATAATCTCTGATTTCTCTGTCATCTGTCACCACACAAATCAATTCCCTGTTTTTCTGTTTTTCAACGTATTTTTTTATGTAATTATCGGCTGACATACTTTTCGTGAATATGACATGCTTATTTGCATATGTGCCCATGCCGAATTTACCATCAAATACGAAAATGGCATTCGCACCAAAGATATTCTTGACATACTTTATAAGCAGCTCACGTTTCTGTTCCAATCCTTCTGCAGGATGGGCATTGTATTTTGAGAATAGTAGATTGTAGCCGTCAATAAGGTATATTAAGATCAATCACCCCCGCAGTCTACTGTTTGTATATCTTGAATGTCCTTTGCAGAGATTTTGTGCGAACACTCAGAAAATACATACCACCGGGCAGGCTTTGTACGTTGACAGTCAGATGCTTGCTTTCTGTGTGACCTTTGAAGATATTTTTGAGCTTTCTGCCGTCAAGGCTGTAGATAGCTATATTTGCATATTCTTGAAAGCCATTGGCAAAATCAATTTGAAGTGTATTTCTGATGATATTGCCTTTTATTGAAACAGGGCTGTTGTTTTTTATGTGGATATCCTGCACACTGCTTGTCGGAAGTGTAATACTGTACATGGATAATCCATGTGTCCCTACATACAGTGTTCTGTTTGCAGAGTCTATTGCCATATCCATGACCACGGATATGGGTAAGCCCTGTCCAAGGGGTGTCCATATGGTATCCTGAAAGGTCTTTTCAAAAACCCCGACATCTGTGCCGACATAGATAATGTCGTAATTCGGGTCAAGGCACAGAGCATTGCAGGGAGCCTCTGGGAGGTTGTATGTTATATCTGTCCATGTATGTCCGGTGTCCTCTGTCATGTATATGTACGGAACATGTTCGTTCATATCGTATCCCGACAGGGTTACGAAAAACACAGCGGGCTCGTCCCTTTTTGAATGAATGCTTGTTACGTATCTGTTTGGCAAATCCTGACTTACCTTAACCCAGTTTCTTCCTGTGTCCGGTGAGTACCAGACATTGCCGTCATCAGTGCCTGCGTATATAAAATTATTATAAACAGGATTTACATGTAAAGCTGTAATGGTTCCGAATACAAGTTTTGAGCCTCCGTTTGTCAGGTCAGGGCTTATAGCATTCCATGCAGTGGCGGCATCAATGGTTTTGTACACCCTGTACGTGCCCAGGTACAGTACATTATGGTTTTTGGGATCCATGACATAGGGTGTATTCCAGTTGGTTCTGTCGGAATAGTCTATGCCGTTTGTCGCATCAGCCCATGATGAACCACAATCGGTGGATTTTCCAAGGCCTCCCCATTGATACTCAGCATAGATGATATTTGAATTTGTAGGGTCAACTATGACATGAAAACCATCTCCGCCGTAAATATTTTCCCAGTCACTGGTGTTGCCGTAAAATGTTCTTACTGTTCCGTTGTCCTGCGAGCCTCCGTAAAGTCTTTCCGGATGCAGTCTGTCAAGCCCTATGTTGTAAAACTGTGTTATGGGTAGATTGTCAAAATGGCTCCATGTGTTTCCCATATCTTCCGTAATGTAAAGCCCTCCGTCGTTTCCATCAAGAATCAAATCCGGATTCGCAGCGTCCAGATACATGGCATGATGGTCTACATGCACGGTGTAATCTGTAAACAAGTTCCATGAATTCCCGCCATTGCCGGAGTGATAGATATCCAGACCCAGTGCATAAACACTGTTTTCATCCTGCGGAGACACGTAAATTTTGCCGAAATACCATCCGTATGAGTTGTAGAGGCCGCCCAGGTCAGCATCATTTGTCCTGCTCCATGTATCCCCGCTGTTCAAAGACTTATAGAGTCCCATAAAATATCCGGGATTGTCAGCATAAATGGCGTATAGAACCGAAGGATTTGAATGGGCAATTGCTATGCCGATTCTGCCAATGGTGTCTCCCTGCGGAAGTCCGTTTTGCAGCTTTGTCCATGTTGTGCCGTTGTCTTCTGACCTGTATATACCGGAAGTGGCTCCCCATACCGTGCGCTCCTTTGGGGACCTTATTCTGTGCCACATAGCCGCATATATGGTATCGCATCCAATCGGGTTTATTGCGAGGTCAATACATCCCGTTGTATCATCAACATAAAGTACTTTACTCCATGTGGCTCCTCTGTCATTGGTTTTGAAAACACCTCTCTGCGCATTTGGCGCAAAGAGATATCCCATACACCCTGCAAAAACAATGTTGGAGCTTTCGGGATCTACAACAATACTACTAATTCTGCCGCATTCATTGAGGCCGGAGTTTGTGAAGCTTGCCCCGCTGTTGTGGCTTATGTATATTCCGTCACCGTCAAATGAATCTCCGGATGCATTTGACTCTCCTGTGCCAATATAAATAGTTGACGTATCATTGGGGTCTATGGCCAATGCACCAATTGAGATGCTCGTTTGCCCTGTGAAAATTTGCTGAAATGTGGCTCCTCTGTCAGCGGTTTTGAAAACGCCTCCATCCGCAGTGCCAATGTAAAAAATATTGTTGTTCAGTGGATTAACGCATATTGCCGTAACTCTTCCTCCGATGTTAAAAGGCCCCTCTTGCTGCCATGTGCTATTGTCCTTGTACAGGTGCCTCAGTGTTTGCGCCTGCCTTCTGGCGCGTTTTACCGCAAGTGGCGGGATAAAACCTGATGGATATGCTCGTTGTGCATAAAACCAGGAAGAAGGCTTTTTAATGCCGTTTTTCTGCATTTTTTTGTTGATTATATTTGAGAATGTATGGCTGCTGTTGTGCGTAGAATTTATATGCTTTGAATAGGCAAGCAGAAGTATACCCATTACTACAATCAAAAAGATTGTGCTGAGAAGGACGTAGACCCTGTTTTTCATTTATGTACCTTCTTTCCAGTTTGAGAGGTAAGCGACTTGTTTGTCATTCAGAGCGTCTATTGAAATGTCATTCGATTTGAGCTTTAGTGATGCGATTTCCCTGTCTATATGCTCGGGTAAAATATACACCCTGTTATCCAGTTTTTCATGGTTTTCCAGTATGTAGCGTGCAGCAAGAGCCTGATTGGCAAAAGACATGTCCATTACCTCAGGGGGATGGCCTTCTGCTGCGCCTAAATTGGCAAGTCTGCCCTGTGCAATGAGGAATACCTCTTTTCCATAAATAGCGATTTTTTCAAGTCCGTGTCTTATTTCCTCAACTGAATCTGCCTTATCGTAAAGTTCCTTTACCTCTATTTCAACGTCAAAATGTCCTGCATTGGCCAGCACTGCCCCCTGTTTCATATTTTTTATGTGTTCAAGTGTGATGACGCTGTTACATCCTGTTGCCGTGATAAATATGTCTCCTATTTGAGAAGCGCTGTCCATTTTCATAACCCTGTAGCCGTCCATATATGCTTCAAGTGCTTTTACAGGCTCAACTTCCGTAACAATGACATTCGCACCAAGGCCTTTCGCTCTCATGGCAATTCCTCTTCCGCACCAGCCATATCCCGCAACAACCACTGTTTTCCCTGCAATAAGCATATTTGTTGCTCTCAGAATACCGTCGAAAGTAGATTGTCCTGTACCGTATCTGTTATCAAAGAAATGTTTTGTTTCAGAGTCATTAACGGCAATTATGGGATATTTCAAATCATTACTCTTTTCCATTGCTCTGAACCTGATTACACCCGTTGTTGTCTCTTCTGTTCCGCCTTTAACATGCTCATACAGTGAATGATTGTGCAGAAAAGCGGTCAGGTCTCCGCCGTCATCAAGAGTTATATCAGGCTTTTTTGATGCAACTATTTCAAGATTCTTAAAATAACTCTCTCTGTCCTCACCGTGTATTGCAAAAACAGGTATGTCAAAATCATAGACAAGCGAAGCCGCAATATCGTCTTTTGTTGAAAGGGGATTGGAAGGTGATAGGTAAACATTTGCACCACCCGCCTTGAGCGTTATCATCAGATTGGCGGTTTCTGAAGTGACATGCAGGGATGCCGATATGGCAGTGCCTTTAAAAGGTTTCAGTTTTTCAAATTCTTCTTTCAAAGAGTTGAGAACCTGCATTCTTCTCTTTGCCCATTCTATTTTTTTTCTTCCCTGATTACGAAGATTCGGGTCTTTTATTCTGTTTTCAACCATTGACAGCCTCCTTTAAATCTTTTGCAGTATCGGTTTTTTCCCAGCAAAATCCCTGCTCTTCTCTGCCAAAATGCCCGTAAGAAGCCGTTCTTTTGTATATGGGAGATAAAAGCTTTAAGTCCCTGATTATACCTCTCGGTGTTAAATCGTAGGTTTTGCGTATGGCTTTTGCCAGTTCATTTTCCGGAATATCCGATGTCCCGAACGTATTCACAGAAACGGATACGGGCTCGTCAACACCAATTGCATAGGCAAGCTGCACCTCTGCTTTTCTGGCAAGCCCGGATGCAACGATGTTCTTGGCCACGTATCTTGCCATGTAAGCACCTGACCTATCAACCTTGGTCGGATCTTTACCGGAAAAGCATCCTCCTCCGTGTTTGGCATATCCGCCGTAAGTATCAACCATTATTTTCCTGCCCGTAACTCCGGTGTCCCCGACAGGTCCTCCGACGACAAATATACCTGTTGGATTTATAAGGTATTTTGTGTTTACATCTCTCAATTCTTCGGGTATGATGGGTAATATTACAAGTTCCCTCATATCCTCTTTTATACGGTCTATTTTTATGCCCGGGTCATGTTGGACCGAAAGAATCACGGTATCCACCCTTACTGGCCTGTTTCCTTCGTATTCAATTGTTACCTGAGATTTACCATCGGGTCGCACATATGGAACAAGGCCGTTTTTTCTTATTTCTGCGAGCCTGCGAGTCAATTTGTGCGCCAGCATTATTGGAAGCGGCATGAGCTCCGGCGTTTCATCCACTGCAAATCCGAACATCATGCCCTGGTCGCCTGCTCCTCCTTTTTGCACTCCAACGGCAATGTCCGGTGATTGTTCCTGAATGGAAGATATAACTGCGGTGGAATTGTACTCAAAACCGTATTCTGGTTTTACATATCCGGCATCTCTAACCACATTTCTCACGGTTTTCGGTATATCTATATAGGCGCTCGTTGTTATTTCGCCTGCGACAAATACCAATCCGCGTGTTACCAGAGTTTCGACGGCAACTCTGCTTTCCTTGTCTTTTGTGATAAGGGCATCAAGAATGGCATCCGATATCTGGTCGCACAGTTTGTCCGGATGGCCTTCTGTTACTGATTCCGATGTGAAATATGTTTTCATGTTATTACCTCCGTTAATAAATGACCCTTATACCTGCGAAAAGGGTATTGGGTGCCTCTCTGTAAGTTTTTTTATCATAAGGTCTTATGCCGATAATAAACTCCCCGTCTCCCTCTGTTCCGGGGAAGGTAATCCCCAATTGTGTTTCAATCATATTGTGAAAAGTATAATTCAGGGATATACCGCTTTTCATCTGTAACTTTGCAAATACTATATGCCGTTTAATCCTGAAAATACCATACTTAATGATGGCATTTATGTCGTATTGATAATCAAGGCCGAGTGTCAGCCATGGTATATCTTTCTGACGCAGGTAAAATCCTATTTCTGCAAGATAAGCGGCTTTGTGGTAGCTCGTTTTGAAGGCGGATTTTCTATTGGTTATGCCTATTCTGAATTTGTTCCAGTAAAGTGGTCTTGTTACAATCTCGTCTATCACATGGTAGCATGTGTGGTCAAAGAATACGTAGTATGTTTTATCACCTTCAAATCTTCTGTATCCGCCTGTCATCAGGTAATCCGCCTGCTGTGGGTCCAGTTGTATAAGCCCCTTACCTCTGCCGAGCCACACAACCATCTGTCCGCCTGCCTGAAAATCCCAGTTTTTTGTGCTGTAAAAATCTGACATGCTGTAAAGAGTGGCATAGGCACTGCGCCTTTTTAAAGTTCCTCCGAATTTCCATAGCTCGGTTCTGCCATGCGTACTGAATGTAATTTTCCCCGCTGACAAAAGTGAGAATATAAAAATAAAACTAAAGTATTTTAAGTATCTCATCCCTATTTACCTCCTTTAGCGCAATGTATTTTCCGTCTTTTTGAATAGTTGCGGATTTATGGCTGTTGAATTGCCCTAACACAGAAGAATTGCCCGGAAACATATTCAAGATTTCGGACGGATTATCGGTTGAAACCAGCAATGTACCTGACGATAGTAATTTGTAAGGATTAATGTCGAAGATACGGGATATTTCTTCTGCGTATTTGTTCAGCATTATTCTGTCATTGTCGACAATAACACCCAGACGCGATGCTGCTGTCATTTCAAATATGGCATTGTATATGCCTCCTTCGGTCGGGTCGTGCATACATTTTACTGATGGCAGGCTTTGTATTTTAAGCCCATTTTCTACAATAGATATTCCCGGTGTATAGAGCATTTCTTCCATGTAATCGATTTCCTGTTCACTGAAGAATTTTTTAAGTTCTGTCTTTTTGTGTCTTGCAATGACAGATACGCCTTCAACTCCTGCATCTCCTATTTGAATCAGGTAATCCCCGTCTCTGATTAAAGATGGTTTTAATACATGCCCCCTTACCCTTCCGAACATCGTTCCCATTGCAATTGTATGCTTGAGTCCTGGAGTTATTTCAGTATGCCCGCCTACAACACTGACGTTATAGTGTTCGGCTACGTTCTGCAACTCAGAAAATGCCTCTTCTATTTCCTCAGGAGTAACTTTATTCGGGAAGAGAAAGGTGCTGAGAAAAAATTCCGGCACGCCACCCATGCATACAACGTCATTTGCATTTATGATAAACGATAGATAGGCCACTTTATCTGTAGCATAGGTAACAGGGTCCTGGGCATATACCCATTTTATATTGTCGCTGTTTATAACCGCGGCATCAATACCCGGCATTGGCCCAACTTCAACTTCGTCTGACTGTTTCAGTTGAGCAAGACAACTGTAAAGTTCGCTGTGGCTGAGTTTACCTGTTTTGTGGGCTTCGGTCATATTATAATTATACGGCATAAGCTTTGACTCTCCAAAGGGTTGAAATTAAACTAAAGATATGAAGTGGAAATTCAGGGACAGGCACTTTGGTATTGACGATTACACAGATATAACAAAACTTTCGGCTGCTCTGTTATCGGTAAAAAACATTGCACCATCGGAAGTATCCGGATTTATGAATCCCGCACTTGGGAGTATGCCCTCGCCATTTTTGTTCAGAGATATGGAGAAGGCGGTGGATAGAATAGACAGGGCCATACATAACAACGAAAATGTTCTTATTCACGGAGATTATGATGTGGATGGTGTTACCTCTCTTTCACTTTTATACAGGAATCTGAGAAAAATGGGCATGAAGTCCGTTATTCCTTATATACCGAACAGATTTGATGAGGGATACGGATTATCGATGCAGGCAATAGAAAAGGCAATCGCAAGTAATGTGTCTTTGATTATCACGGTTGACTGCGGTATAAGCGGTTTTACTGAGATTGAAGCTGCAAAATCGAATGGTATTGATGTTATTGTAACAGACCATCACGAGATTCCCGCCAGACTGCCTCCTGCTTATGCGATTCTTGACCCGGAACTGGGAGAGTATCCATCAAAGGAACTCGCAGGTGTGGGAGTTGCCTTTAAACTGCTTCAGGCTTTGTACGAGAAGAGGCGACTTGATAACAAAAGCCTTTTATGGGACCTTGACCTTGTGGCACTCGGTACAATATCGGATGTTGTCCCTCTTGTCGGTGAAAATAGAATAATCGTCAGAAACGGTCTTTTATTGCTGAGGGATTCGCAAAAGGCCGGTATACGGGCACTTAAACAGATAGCAGGTGTCAACGGAAGTGTCAATACGTATCATGTAGGGTTTATCCTTGCCCCGAGGCTGAATGCTGCAGGAAGGATACAGGATGCGCATAGAGCTTTTGACCTTCTTATAACAAAAGATGGGAAAAAGGCCAGAGAATATGCCGTTTCTTTGAATAACCTGAATTTATGGCGACAGAAAATTGAAAGAGATATAACCGAACAGGCAAACAATATGGCGAAGGGGTTTTCCGATGATGAGCTTATCTATGTTATGTTTGATAAAACATGGCATGAAGGTGTCATAGGCATAGTTGCATCAAGGATTGCAGGTAGGTTTTACAGACCCGCTATTCTACTGACAGAAAAGGGTGATGGGGTGATAAAGGGCTCTGCAAGAAGTATTCCGGGATTCAGCATTTACGAGGCAATTGAATCACAATCGCATTTATTGTTAAGCTTCGGTGGGCACAAATATGCAGCTGGATTATCCCTTATGAAAAAGAATCTTCAGGCTTTCAGAAAGGGTATAAATGAATATGCGACAAAGAAGCTATCCGGTGCTCTGCCAGAGCCTGAAGTTTTTGTGGATGTGGATGCTACGGGATTTGAGATAACTGAGCGATTTTTTGAGGAATTTGAAAAATTCAGGCCGTTCGGCAATGGGAATCCTTCTCCTGTCTTTTTATTCAGAGGTGCTCTGGTGAAGGGCATGCCAAGGAATATTGGGGCCAGGGGAGTCAAATTAAATATTGATTTTGGTTATAGGATTTTCAGTGCATTGTATTTCCCGGATGACCCTTCCGGCATAAGTTTGCTAAAGCACAACAGGAAAATTGATGTACTGTTCAATCTGAAGATAGATAAATATCTTGAGAGATATGTACTTCAAATTATTGATTTCAAAGTAGTTGCGCCTTCAAAAGTATGAGCTTGAAAGCCTGTAAATATTTACAGGAGCGGATTATCAGTATTTTTTGTTATTAAAAATAGCTTGCGGAAACGGTGTAGGTTGAACCCAGTTGATTGTGAGATTTTACAAGAAAATCAATACCAAATCTGCCGGTTTTTAAGTCAATTCCTCCGGAAATTATGGATTTTGAGAGTCCCATATTAACGGAAAACCCTTTTGTAAACCAGACTTCATAGCCTATGCGAGCATCGTGGTAGTTTCCCATGCGTTCAAAGCCAATTGTAAACAAAACATTTTCTGGATAGGTAATATCTGCGGCAAATGCCAGTCTGCTGGGGCTGCTGCCGTCCTTGTTTACAAGGTTCAAGTCAGGCCTTGCTATATTTTGATATGATGCGTAGATACCAAAGTAATGATTGTGCAGTGAAAGGGATAGGTCGGCACTCGGTTCGGTCACAGAAGAAAGTCCGTTTGCGGAGATATTGATTGCTCTCAATCCGGCCGTGAGACCTATGCCTTTATACTTTTTACCGATATATAAAATGGAGGTATTTTCATGATAGACATTACGTACACCTTCGGTTTTAATGCCGAAGTTTACTGTAAAGTGCTTAAATTGATAATAAGTCGAGAGTTTTGAGTCATAAGTACCTGCAACCGAGTATATCCTGGAAAAGGTAAGCGTGGCTGCATAGGGTAAGTCCGCATACAGGGATACAGCAGGTATATCCCAGATAACAGCAGCGTAAGAGCTTTTTGCAGAAAGTGGAATTTTCGTTGATGTAGGAGATACCGGCATATAAGAAAAAAGAACCACAAGCAAGATCTGCATCATTCTTAAATTTTAAAACAATTCTGACAATTGTTCAAGTTTTGCATTATATCCCTGTGGTAATGTTTTTATTTTGTTGTTTAAGTGGAAAGTTATGAACAAACGTGTGTAAGGGTTTATAATTATGAACATGCGTATTCTTATTGCAGGTGGTGCGGGATTTATAGGCTCTAATCTTTCAAAATCGCTTGTCGAAGATAGTCACTATGTAATCTGTATTGATGACCTTTCAAGAGGACGTATTGAGAACATTAAACCTATAATGGACAGGGAAAATTTTGAATTTATAAAAGAGGATTTGTTATCCTGCAATTTGACTGAATTGAATAAAAATCCGGACATTGTTGTGAATCTTGTAGCCTCTAAGATTCCAAGATATACAAGTGCAATAAAAACACTTGAGTTGAATGTTGATGTTAACAGAAAATTGCTTGATTATGCAAAGCAAGCAAAGGCAAGATATATTCTCGTTTCCACTTCGGATGTCTATGGCAAGAGTGAGGAATTTCCATTAAAGGAGACCGGGAATTCTGTTCTGGGTCCCTCATTTTCAAGAAGATGGGCTTATGCTGTTTCTAAATTATACAATGAGCATCTTTCAATTGCCTACAGTGACGAATACGGTATTGAGGTTGTAATACTGAGATATTTTGGTGTTTACGGGCCGTTTATGCACTTGAACTGGTGGGGCGGACCTGTTGGTGTTTTTATAAAATCCATATATAATAATGAACTCGTAGAGATACATGGAGATGGCAGGCAAAAAAGGAGCTTTGTATACATAAGCGATGTTGTAAGAGGGACAAAAATGGCTATGTTCTCGGAGAACGTAGTATCCGGCGATATCTTTAACATTGGCACGGATGAGGAAATTTCCATTATTGACCTCGCTCACAAGATTGCAGTGCTTTTGAACGCTCCGGAATTGAAGTTGAAGTTCGTACCTTATGAAAATTTCACAAAAAACTATGAGGATGTCAGAAGAAGAGTCGGGTCAACGGAGAAATCTCTGAAAAAGCTTGGTTTTTCTTCTGAAGTTACAATTGAAGAAGGGCTTTTAAAAACCATACAATGGTACAGGGAGGCAAAGTTAAAATGGAACTGAGTGGTTTATTCTTTATAGGTATTGCAATTCTGGCCGGTTATGTTGGTGGGTATATTGCCAATAGACTTAAATTGCCAAGAGTGTCCGGATATATAGTTGTGGGTATGCTTTTGAGCCCTACGTTGCTAAAAGTTTTTCCCTCGGGATTTGTTTCGAGCTCTCAACCCATAACTGATTTTGCACTTTCAATAGTGACTTACCTTATAGGTGGCAGTCTTGCTGTGAAAAGAATAAAGAGACTTGGGAAGACGATAAGCTGGATAACGCTTCTGGAAGCTGAAACGGCTTTCGTTCTGATGATAATAGTATTTACTTTTCTGCTTCCCGTATTTTTGCCGGGCAGGGGAAACACACTTACATTTTATCTTCCGTTTGCACTGCTGATGGGGGCTATGGCCTCTCCAACAGACCCTGTTGCCAGTATAGCCGTTATACATGAATACAGGGCAGACGGCCCTCTTACCACCACGCTTCTGGGAGTTGCTGCCGGAGATGATGCAACAGGCATTATGAATTTCAGTATTGCAACGAGTATTGCTGTTGTACTCACGGCAGGAAGTAAGCTGAACGTAAAAGGCCTTGTTTTTGTCCCTATTTATACAATACTGTCTTCAATTGTGCTCGGACTTGCAGTGGGGTATTTGATTTATATTTCAACGAAAAAGATATACAGAGAGGGGGCTGTTATTTCAATTGTCATAGGTTATCTCGTGCTTGCATACAGCGTTGCTGATTTTCTGAGAATAGACCCACTTCTCACTACTATGTCAGCGGGAGCAATGGTTGTAAATATGACCCATGACGATGATAAGATGTTCGGACTTCTGGAGAAATATTATGAAGAGCTGATATTCATAGTATTTTTTGTTATAGGTTCCGCGCACCTTCAATTATCCGTCCTGAAAACAGCTCTTCTCATCATTCTCGTTTTTGTGATTGTCAGGGCCCTTGGAAAATTTCTTGGAACTTACATTGGGGCGAAGATTTCGCATGCCCCTGATGTTATCAAAAAATACCTTGCATTCGGACTGTTCCCTCAGGGTGGTATAGTTGTTGGTCTTGCCCTGACTATCAGCAGGTTCCCACAGTTCCATAAATTCAGCCTTATTCTTGTTAATATAATTTTAGGAACAACTGTTTTACATGAACTCCTCGGACCGATTGCTTCAAAAGTGGCAATAACAAAAAGCGGGGAGATTACAAAAAAACAACGAGAGGTAAAGCAAAATGACTAAAGTGAAAGATTTTATGAATGTATTGGGCGAAAATCCGCCAATAGTGAAGACAAACGACCCGATTTTTGATGTTGCACAATTTATATGCAAGTTTAAATACGGGAGAAGTGTGTTTGTAGTTGATATGAATGACAAACTCGTTGGAGTACTGATGATTTCCACCCTTATCAAACATCTTTTAAAGACCTTCGGGATAAGGGAGAACAGAATTCTTCCCGCAAGGTCTCTGATTCATATATTCTTCTCTTCCCAGGCCGAGGATGTGATGAAACGGGATGTGGTATTTGCCAAGGTTGATGATGATATTGACGATGTTATTGAGAAAATGGTATCTCGTGATATAAAAAAGGTGCCTGTGGTAGATGACGATATGAAAATTATGGGATTTATAGATCTTATTGCAATACTTGACTATGCATTGAGGCATCAATTATAGGAGGGTTTATGGCAAAAGTTATATGGGTTAGTCTGGATAAATGTATAGGGTGCAGGCTTTGTGAAATGGCCTGTTCCGAGCATCATTTCGGAGAATTCTCAAGAATTTTATCTGGTATCAGTATAGAAAAGTTTGACCTTACTGGCAGAGATGTCCCTGTTGTCTGCCTTCAGTGTGAGAAAGCGCCATGTGAGGAAGTATGCCCTGTTACCGCAATTCAAAGGGATTCGGATACAGGGGATTTATTTATCAACTACGACAACTGTATAGGTTGTAAAGCTTGTGTGCCTGTTTGTCCTGTAGGGGCAATGAATTTCAGTTCTGATAGAGGAATACCCGTTAAGTGTGACGGCTGTCTGGGTGACCCGGAATGTGTTAAGATATGCCCCACAAATGCAATTGAATACATTGAAGAAGAAAAATTGATACAGCGGAAAAGGATATCCCTGATGAAAACAGGGTTATGAAGGTTACGGTCAAATTCTATGCATCGTTGAGAGAGGAGCTTGGCATCCCCTCTGTTGCCGTGGATGCAGAAAATGCAGATGAGGCAATCAAGATACTTTTGAATAAGTTCGGAGATAAATTTAAAAACAAAATCTTTGACAGCAGCGGGAAAATCAAAGCGTATTATATTTTTCTGCTCAATGGTTTTGTTGTTGATAAACACAATCTTATGAAAACAAAATTAAAAGAGGGAGATATATTTCACATATTTCCCCCTATTGCAGGAGGTTGATATGAGAGGTTATACTGGAAAATTCCTGGATGTAAATTTAAGTTCAAAAGAAGTAAAGACTTTTGGTATGGATGAATATGTTTTAAAACACTTTCTGGGCGGTGACGGCCTGACTTCTTATTATCTTTATAAGGAGATTCCAGAGGGTGTTGACGCCATGTCCGCTGAAAATGTCTCTATGATTGCGACAGGACCTCTTACCGGGACCCTGTGGCCTACTTCAGGCAGGTTTCATATAGCTGCTAAATCTCCATTAACAGGATTCTGGGGCGAAGGAAATTGCGGTGGATTTTTCGGACCTGAAATGAAATTTGCGGGTTTTGACGGTATTGTAATCAGAGGAAAAGCGCAATCTCCTGTGTTTATTGACATCTACAACGATAATGTAACAATAAAAAGCGCTGAGCATTTATGGGGTCTTGATACTTACGATGCCACAAAGCTTTTGCTTGGAGATGACCCCGAGGCACAGGTGCTTGTTATAGGCCCTTCCGGAGAAAAGGGTGTACGCTTCTCTGCCATAATGTCCAATTTTTACAGGGCATTTGGAAGGTCAGGTATGGGGGCTGTGTGGGGAAGTAAGAATTTGAAGGCAGTAAGAGTCAGAGGCACTCATGGCGTTGGAGTTTTTGACAGAGAGAATTTTGTCAGGCTCGCAAAAGAGGCACATGGAAAGATTGTAAATGACGAGCAGGCAATGGAACTGAGAAAATACGGTACGAATCTGCTTGTAGCTGCAAAGCAGGCCATAGGAGAGTTCCCTACAAAAAATCACAGTGAAACGTTTTTTGATGGTGCCTCAAAATTGCAGGCAGAGTATTTAAAAGAGCATTATCTTGGTACTCCGAGGGCATGTTTCGGGTGCAGTGTCGGATGTAAAAAGATATACAAGGGCAAAGAAGTGACAATAGAAGGCCCTGAATACGAAGGTGTATATGCACTTGGCTCAAATCTTGGAATAGATGATTTTGATTTTATACTGAAAGTCTCGGATTATGCTAATAGAA